>NZ_QHJN01000017.1:0-79610 GCF_003947565.1 Actinomadura sp. WAC 06369
GCATCGACTGTTCTGTTTTTTCATAGGCTGCGGCTCCCACCGAACACACCACTATTCCTATCGTCGGCCGCTTCAGATTGTTATAAGAGCCACCCCCCCCCCCCCCCGCCCCCCGCCGGCCCCGGTCCGGCGCCCCCGCCGCGGCGGAAGCGGGCCGCCCCCGGCCGGCGGTGGGCGGAGGGGCGGTGAGCGCGCCCCGCGTCCTGGTGACCGGGTGGCCGAGCTTCCTGCACGGCGAGGCCACCGCAGGGGACGTCCTGGCGATGGAGGCGGTCCGGCGGGCGCTGACCGGCGCGGGGGTGGCGTGCGACCTCGCCTGGAGCCCCGTCTTCCGGCCGGGCGGGCTCGATCTGGACGGAGCCGACCCGGACGACTACACCGACGTCGTGTTCGTGTGCGGGCCCGCGCACGGCGAGCAGGTCCGCGGCCTGCACCGCCGGTACGCCCGGTGCCGCCGCGTCGCCGTCGGCGTGTCGGTGGTCGACCCGGACGACCCGGCGGTCACCGGGTTCGACGCCGTCCTCGCCCGGGACGCCCCCGCGGCGGGCCCGCGGCAGGACCTGGCCGCGCTGCCGCCGACCGTGTCCGTGCCCGTGGTCGGGGTGGTGCTGGCGCCGGGGCAGCACGAGTACGGCGACCGGCGGCGGCACGGCGCCGTCGAGGAGGAGCTGACCGGGTGGCTCGGGGAGCGGTCCTGCGCCCGGCTGGTCCTGGACACCCGGCTCGATCCGCGCGACTGGCGGCTGTTCACCGCGGCGGCGGAGCTGGAGTCGGCGTTCCGGCGGCTCGACCTCGTCGTGACGACCCGGCTGCACGGCCTCGTCCTGGCGCTGAAGAACGGCGTGCCCGCGCTGGCCGTGGACCCCGTGGCGGGCGGCGCGAAGGTCGCCGCGCAGGCGCGGGCGTGGGGGTGGCCGGCGGTCGTGACGGTCCCGCGCGGCGCCCCGCCGGGGGACGGCGCGCCGCTGCTGGACCGGGCGGAGCTGGACCGGTGGTGGGACTGGGCGCTGTCGGCCGAGGGCGCCGGGCGCGCGTCCGCGGAACCGCCGTCCGGGACGATGCTCGGCGAGCTTCTGGACGTCCTCGGCGCACGTTAACGGCCCGACATATCGGGCAGTTTCTGCATTTCAGGCACATCACTGCAGGCAGGACAGGAAGGAGTCCGCCATGCGGCACGAGGAGTTCATCGGCCAGGTGCAGGACCGCGCCCGCCTCTCCGGCTGGAGCCAGGCGGAGCGGGCGACGCGCGCCGTCCTGGAGACGCTCGGCGAACGGGTCCCGGAGGGCCTCGCCGACAACCTTGCCGCGCAGCTGCCACACGAGATCGGCGAGCACCTGCGCCGGACCGAGGTCTACGGCGGCGGAGGCAGCGGGGAGCGGTTCGACCGGCACGACTTCGTCGAACGGATCGCCTCCCGCGCCGGCACCGACGACCCGCGCGCCGCCTACCTGGCGCGGGTGGTGCTGGAGGTCACCGACGAGGCGACCGAGGGGGCCACCATGCGCAAGGTCGGGGACGCGCTGCCCGCCGACATCAGGGACCTGATGACCGCCGGCCACTCCGGCTGAAACGGGACCGGCGGACCGGCCGGCCGGAGACGGGCGGACGGTTCGGAAAGCGGAACGGCCGCGACGAGGAGCATCCTCGCCGCGGCCGTCCGCTTTTCCCTGTCCGCTCGTCCCCGCGTCCCGGGGGCGGGCGCGGCCGGTCAGGCCGGGCGCGCCACCGGCAGCTCGCGGGCGAACCACTCGATCGTGGTGCGCAGCCCCTCCTCGACGCCGATGCGCGGCCGCCAGCCGAGCACCTCCTCGGCCAGCGTCGTGTCGGGCCGCCGCACGCGCGGGTCGTCCTCCGGCCGGTCCACGAACCGCAGCGTCGACCGCGACCCGGTCAGCTCGATGACCAGCCGGGCCAGCTCCGCCATCGACACCTCGTACGGGCTGCCGATGTTCACCGGCCCCGGATGGTCCGACAGCGCCAGCGCGACGATGCCGCGGACGGTGTCGTCGACGTGGCAGATCGAGCGGGTCTGCGAGCCGTCCCCGGTGACGGTCAGCGGCTCCCCGGTCAGCGCCTGCCGCAGGAACGTCGGGACGGCGCGGCCGTCGTCGGGCCGCATCCGCGGGCCGTAGGTGTTGAAGATCCGCACGATCGCGGCGTCCAGCCCCCGCGCGTGCCGGAACGCCGACGTCAGCGCCTCCCCGAACCGCTTCGCCTCGTCGTACACGCTGCGCGGCCCGACCGGGTTCACGTTCCCCCAGTACGACTCGGGCTGCGGGTGGACGAGCGGGTCCCCGTAGACCTCCGACGTGGACGCCAGCACGAACCGGGCGCCCTTGCTCTCGGCGAGGTCCAGCGCGTGGCGGGTGCCCTGGCTGCCGACCTCCATCGTCTGGACCGGCAGCCGCAGGTAGTCCGCGGGGGACGCCGCCGACGCGAGGTGGAACACGTAGCCGACGTCGCCCGGCACGTGCACCGGCTCGGTGAGGTCGCGCTTGACGAACCGGAAGTCGCCCCGCTCGGTCAGATGCGCGATGTTGCGGGACGTCCCGGTCAGCAGGTTGTCCATGCACACCACGGAGATCCCTTGGGCCAGCAGCGCCTCGCACAGGTGCGAGCCGAGGAAGCCCGAGCCCCCGGTCACGACGGCGCGTGGATGTCTCATCATGTCCCCCTCAGCAGTGCGGTGTCGCGGTGCCCTGTCCGGCGGTCGTGCGCCGCGAGGGCCCGGACGGACGCGCGGACGGCCTCGTCCGCGCCGATCTCCAGCAGGCCGGGATCCGGCGCCGCGCCGTGCGGGTCGCCGCGCCGCCCGGCCCACAGCACCGTGTGCTCGGACCGGTCCGGCGGCGGACCCCACAGATCCGGCGGCGTCGGGCCGAACAGGACGACCGACGGCGTGCGGTACGCCGTCGCCAGGTGCGCCACGCCCGTGTCCCCGCACACCACCAGGCGCGCGCCGGCGATCAGCGCGGCGAGCGCCGGGAGCGGGGTGCGTCCGGAGAGATCGGCCGCGGCGCCGGGCCCGGCGCCTACCGCGACGCGCCCGGCGAGGGCCGTCTCGCCGGGGCCGCCGGTCACGACGACCCGCTCCCCGGCGTCCCGCAGCGCCGCCGCGACGGCCGCGAACCGCTCCGCGGGCCAGCGGCGCGCCGGGTAGGCCGCGCCGGGGTGGACGACGACGGCGCCGGGCGCCGGGGACGCCGTCCGCGGGCGCGGCAGGTCCAGGTCGCCGGGATCGGCGTCGAACCCGTACGCGCCGACGAGCCGGCACCAGCGCGCCACCTCGTGCTCGCCGGCGTCCCACTCCGGCCCGCCGGACTCCGGCAGGCCGGGGCGGGCGAACGCGAGCAGCCGCCGCGGCCGGGCGGCGGCGAGCAGCCGGTGGCTCCGCGGTCCGCTGCCGTGCAGGTTGACGGCCGTGTCGACCGGCCCGGCCCGGAGCGGCGGGCCCGCCAGCCCGGACCTGTCCAGGACGGCGTCGACCGCGCCCGTCGCGCGGGCGAGCGGCGCCAGCGCGTCCGGCGCGGCGAGAATGATCCGGGCGCCGGGCCCGCCGGCGGACCGGGCGCCGCGCCGCAGCGCCCGCAGCGCCGGGACGGCGGTCAGCAGGTCCCCGAGCCCCAGGGCCCGCAGCACCAGCATCCGCCCCGCGGGAGCCCTGCCCCCCGGATCGCCGCGCGCCGGCCCGCCGTCCGCCGGGTCACCTCCCGCCGGGGCCGGGGTCACGGCCACGAGGTCTCCTCGGACTGCGCGACCACCAGTTCCCGCACCTCGCAGCCCGCCGGCTGGGCGAGCGCGAACGCCACGGTCGCCGCGACGTCCTCGGGCCGGTTCAGCTTGGCGTCCGGCCCCGGCCGGTACCGCGGGTCCCGGCCGTCGAAGAACGCCGTGTCCATGCCGCCGGGCACCACCATCGTCACGCCGACCCGCCCGGCCAGCTCCGCCGCCAGCGCCCGGGTGAACCCGACCACCCCGAACTTCGACGCGCAGTACGCGGTGGCGTCCGGGAACGCGCGGAACCCGAGCGTGGACGCGACCGTCACGATCCGCCCCTTCGGCTCGTTCTCCAGGTACGGGATCGCGGCGCGGACCACCGCGGCGGTGCCCAGCAGGTTCACCTGCACGACCCGCTCCCAGTCCTCGGCTGGCACGTCGTTCAGCGCGCCGCACGCGTCGATCCCGGCGGCCGTGACGACGGCGTGCAGCCCGCCGTTGGCGCGGGCCAGCCCGTGCACGGCCCGTTCGGCGCAGTGCCGGTCCGCCAGGTCCGCCTGCATGCACGGGAAGTCGTCCTTCGGCGGATGCAGGTCCAGGATCAGCGGCTTCCCGCCGTCGGCGGCGACGCGCCGCGCCACGGCCGCGCCGAGCCCGGACGCGCCGCCGGTGATGAGCACGTTCATGAGGCATGTCCCTTCGTGGTCGACAGCAGGCGCGTCGTGGAGCGCCCTTCGAGCAGCGGCAGCAGGACGACCTCGCCGCCGTGCGCCCGGACGGTCTCCGCCTCGGGCAGCGTCGTCCCGGCGTAGTCGGAGCCCTTCACCCACACGTCCGGCCGCAGGCGCTCCAGCAGCGGCGCCGGGGTGTCGTCGTCGAACACGACGGCGGCGTCCACGTCGCTCAGCGCCTCCAGCACCCGCACGCGGTCGGCGGCCGGCGTCACCGGACGGGACGGCCCCTTGCGGCGCCGCACCGACGCGTCCGAGTTCACGCACACGATCAGGCAGTCGCCGAGCCGCCGCGCCTGCTGCAGCATGCTGACGTGGCCCGCGTGCAGGAGGTCGAAGCAGCCGCCGGTCGCCACCACCGTCCCGCCCGCGCGCCGCGTCCGCTCGACGACGTCCCAGGCGTCCTCGCCGCGCTCGGGCACCAGCCGCGCCGAGCCGGTCTCGGCGAGCTGCGCGGCGACGCCCGCCGCCGCGCCCGCCCGGACGAACTCCGAGGCCCGCCGGACCCCCTCGGTGACGGCCGCGGTGAGCGCCCCGCCGTCCGCCAGCGCCTGGACGGCCCCGGCGGCGAAGCTGTCGCCCGCCCCGCAGGAGTCGCCGCGGGCGGGTTCGGCGGGCGCCAGGAACGGCGTCTCCGACCCGTCGCACAGCAGCGCCCCCTCCGCGCCGAGCGTCACCGCGACGCCCTCGATGCCCCACGACCGGCCGAGATGCCGGCCGCGGCGGCCCGCCGCCGACAGCCCGAACCCGGAGATGTCGGCGCCGTCGGCGGCGGCGAGCCGCGCCGCCTCCTCCTCGTTCGGGGTGAGCAGCCGCACCACCCCCGGCACCGGCGGCTCCCCGCGCGGATGCGGGTCCCACACCACCGGGACGCCCGGCGGCAGGTCCGCGAGCAGCGAGCGGACGGCGCGGTGCCGGGTGACGCCCCGGCCGTAGTCGGACACCAGCACCGCCCCCGCGCCGGAGATCGCCTCGGCGACGCGCGGGCCCACCGGCCCGTCCATCGCCTCGCCCTCCCCGGCGTCCAGCCGCGCCACCGACTGCCCGCCGGACCGGATCCGCAGCTTGCACGGCGTGCCGCCGTGCAGGTGGAACGCCGCGACGTCCACGTGCCGCTCCAGCATCGCGCGCAGCCGGCGGCCCGGATCGTCGTCGGCGAGCGCCGTCACCAGCACCACGTCCCGGCCCTCCGCCGCCGCGAGCAGCGCCGCCATTCCGGCGCCGCCCGGACGCGGCCGCTCCTCGGCCTGCTCGACCACCGGCACGGGCGCGTCCGGGCACAGCCGGCTGCTGCTGCCGACGATGTCGACGTCCAGCAGGACGTCCCCGATCACCACCAGCGGTCCCGTCATGAACCCACCCCCAGGGTCTCGTCGACCACCCCGCACAGCAGGTGGATCGCCGCGAGGTGGATCTCCTGGACGGTCGAGGTCGTTCCGGCGTCGACCGCGATCGCGTCGTCGCACGCGGCGGCGAGCGGGGTCGGGCCCGGGCCGGTCACGGCCCAGGCCGCCATCCCGGCCCGCCGCGCCGCCCGCGCCGCCTCGATCACGTTCGCGCTGTTCCCGCTCGTGGACAGGCAGATCAGCACGTCGCCGCGGCGGCCGTGCGCCCGCACCTGCCGGGCGAACACGTCCAGCGGCCCGTAGTCGTTGCCGATCGCCGTCACCGCGGACGTGTCGCCGTGCAGCGGGATCGCCGACAGCGGCCGCCGCTCGTCCTCGAACCGTCCGGTCAGCTCGGCCGTCAGGTGCTGCGCCTCCGCCGCGCTGCCGCCGTTCCCGCAGGCCAGCAGGCGCCCGCCGGAATCCAGCACGCGGGCGAGGCGGCGGCCCCACACGGTGATCCGCGGGACGTGCTCGCGGAACGCGAGCGCCGCCTCGGCCAGCGCCTCCAGCCGCGCGTCCTGCGCCGCGGCGAGCAGCCCCCGTTCCGTCACGCCCGCTTCCTGCGGGGCGCGACCCACCGCACCCCCCGGCCAGAGCCGCCGCATGACGTCACTACGCAAGTTCCGTTCCGTCATGCCTGCCTCATGTGGGGGGCGACCCCCCACGCCCCCCGGCCAGAGCCGCCGCATGACGTCACTACGCAAGTTCCGTTCCGTCATGCCTGCCTCATGTGGGGGGCGACCCCCCACGCCCCCCGGCAAAAGCCGCCGCATGACGTCACTCCGCAGGCTCCGTTCCGTCATGCGGCGACCTCGCAAAGCTCGGCGGCCCGCCGGTACACGCCGGCGGTGTCGGCGGCGACCCGCGCCCACGAGTAGCGGGTGCGGGCCCGGTCGGCGCTCGCGATGCCCATCGCGGCGCGGCGCACCGGATCGTCCAGCAGTTCCCGGACCGCCTTCGCGGCGGCCTCCGGGTCGCGCGGCGGGACCAGCAGCCCGGTGCCGCCGTCCACCACGGTGTCCAGGTGCCCGCCGACGGCGGTCGCGACGATCGGGACGCCGCACGCCATCGCCTCCAGCGGCACCATGCCGAACGGCTCGTACCAGGGGAGCGTCACCACGAGGCTCGCCGACCGCAGCAGCGGCGCGACGTCCGCGCGGGCGACCCGCCCGACGAAGTCGACCCGGTCGGCCGTGCCCGCCTCCGCGGCGACGCCGCGCAGCCGGCGGATCTCCGGGTCGGCGTCGAGGTCGCCGTGCGGCGGGCCCCCGGCGACGGCCAGCTCGGCGTCCGGCAGGTACGCCAGCGCCCGGATCGCCGTGTCGACGCCCTTGCGCTCGACGAGCCGGGACAGGACCACCAGCCGGTGCCGGCCGCCCGGCCGCGCGCCGCCGGGCGGGCCGCCCGCCGGGTCGCCGGGGCCGAACAGCTCCAGGTCCACCCCGCACGGCACGACCGACACCCGCTCGCCCGGGACGCCCATCGCGGTGAGCTCCTCCACCTCGTCCGAGCACGTCGCGATGACCGCGTCGGCGCCGCGGCCGATGGCCCGCTCCAGCCGGATCCGCCCCGCCGGGCTCGTGTCCTTGCCGCCCTGATGGCGGCGCTTGACGGTGCCGAGCGCGTGGTAGGTCTGCACGACCGGGACGTGCCGCTCCGCCGCGGCGTCCGCCGCCTGGAGCGCCGCGAGCCCGCTCATCCAGAAGTGCGCGTGCGCGACGTCCGGCGGCTCCGAGGACCAGCGGTCCCGCAGGTACCGGCCGAAATCGCTCATCCACGGCAGCAGGTCGTCCTTGGGGATCCGCTCGGGCGGCCCCGCGGGGACGTGCTCGACCGTCACGCCCGGCGCGAGCCGCACCCGGCGCGGCGGGGCGGGCGCGTCGCGCCGGGTGTAGACCGTGACGTAGTGCCCCTGCCGTCCCAGTTCGGCGGCCAGCTCCGCGACGAACACGTTCTGCCCGCCGCCGTCGGCCCCGCCGAGGCCGCCCTTGGCGGCCAGCGGGCTGGCGTGCTCGGAGACCATGGCTATCCTCATCGCGTCACCTCCGTGAGTGTTCGCTGCCAGTCGCGCAGGAACCGCGGGAGCCCGTACCGTTCCACGGCGAAGGCCCGCGCCTCCTTGCCCAGCTGGCGGGCGCGCGGCGGGTCGGCGGCGAGGGCCGCGGCCGCGCCGGCCAGCGCGCCGACGCGGGTCGACAGCACCCCCGCCTCCGGCGGCACCGCCTCGACCGCCTCCGTCGTGGCGAGCGCCACCACGGGGAGGCCGAGCATCATCGCCTCGATCAGCGCGAGGCCGAGCGAGGTCCACCGGTAGGGGTGGACGTAGACGCGGCGGCGCGCGAGTTCCGCGTGCATCCGCGCCTGCGGCAGGTCCTCGAAGGTCCACAGCGACTCCGGAGGGACGCCGAGCCGTGCGGGCGCGTCCATCACGTTCATCCCGAACAGGTCCAGCGGGACGGCGGCGGCCAGCTCCGGGAGCAGGTCGGCGCCGGTGACGCGTCCCCGGCGCAGCGGGTCGTTGATCACCACGGCCGCGCGGGGCAGCTCGGCGGTGTACCGGTAGCCGGGGTCCACCACGCCGTGCTCGATGACCGTGACGGGGGCGCGGCCGCAGTTCCAGAAGAGGCGGTTGAAGTTCGTGACGTGCACGACCGGGATGTCGTCGCGGTCGTGCAGGAAGTGGCGGCTGTCCGGGACGACCTCCTCGGGCAGGCTCGCGTCGGCGGGGGTGCGGCGGGGGGTGTCGTGCTCGACGTAGACGGCCGGGACGTCGGTCCCGGGCCGGCGGCCGAGCCACTCCTCGGTGAGCCGCAGCTCGTGGGGGCGCTGCAGGACGACGGCGTCCACGTGCTCGCCGCGGAGCCGGTCGTGCGGGACCTCCACGGCGCGGTCCGGCCACGTGAAGGTGCCGGGGCGGCCGCGCCCGTCCGGCCCCCGGTCCGGGACGACGGGGACGAGCGTGGTCTGCGGGCCGTGCACGAACGAGGTCGCCCACGAACCGTGCACGTGCCACATCAGGACTCTCATCGGGCCGGGGCCTCCTCCGGTACGGCGGCCACGACCTCCACGGCCGCGGCGACCTCGTCGGCGGTGACGGACGCCAGGCACGGGTGCCCGTCGACCGGGCACTCGCGGGCGCGGGTGTCCTTGCAGGGGGCCTGCTGGTCGCCCAGCAGCGCCATCGGCACCCCGAACGGGGCCCACCGCGCCGCCGGGACCGTCGGCGCGAACAGCGACACCACCGGCGTGCCGACGGCCGCCGCCAGGTGCGCGGGCCCGGTGTTGCCCGCGACCACCGCCCGCGCGCCCGCCAGGACCGACGCGAGCTCCGGCAGCGTCGTCCGTCCGCCCAGGTCCAGGCCGCACTCCCCGGCGACCCGCGCGGTCAGCTCCTTCTCGTCGCCGTGCCCGGTGACGACGACCCGGTGGCCCGCCGCGTCCAGCAGCCGCACGGCCTCGGCGCAGCGCTCCGGCGGCCACGCCCGCGCCGGCACCGACGTGCCGGGGTGGACGATCACGTAGCCGGGGCCGCCCGTCAGGTGGGCGGTGTCGGGCAGCGGCCCGCGCACCCGCAGCCGGGTGTCGGCCGGGGCCGGGAACCCGGCGTCCTCGGCCAGCGCGAGCATCCGCAGCGGCTCGGGGATGTCGGCGTCGGGCCGGTGCCGCAGGTCCAGCAGCGACCCGGGGTAGTCCTCGCTGATCCCCCCGATCCACGGGATGCCCGCCAGCCGCAGCAGCAGCGCCAGCGGCAGCGGCGACTGGTGGAACGACGTCAGGATCAGCGCCCGGTCGAAGCCCCGCACCAGCTCGACGAGCCGGTCGACGTCGTCCCGCCGGACGGGGCCCGGCTCGGGGTCGATCCACGGCGCGCACCACTCGATCACCCGGTCCGCGCCGGGCAGCAGGTCGGCGGCGGGCCGGCCGCGCGGCCCGCACAGGAACGCCACCTCGTCGGCGCGCTCCGCCACGGCCCGCACCGCGGGCCCGGCGAGCAGCACGTCGCCGATGTTGTCCTGGCGTGCGACGAGGACCCTCATCGGCGCCGCCCCCCGCCCAGCACGAGCTCGACGGCCGCGCGCAGCGTCGGCGCCGTCTCCTTCGCCGCCGCGATCTCCGCGGGCAGCGTCCGCGCGGTCGGCACCAGGATGCCGCGCGCGCCCGCCGCCGCGGCGGCCTCGACGTCCCGCCCGATGTCGCCGATCACGGCGATCTCCGACGGCAGCGCCCCGAGCCGCCGCGCGGCCCGCTCGATCATGCCGGGCGCCGGCTTGCGGCACCCGCACCCGTCGCCGCCGTCGTGCGGGCAGAACTCCCACACGTCGATGCGTCCGAGCAGCTCCTCGACCCGCGCGTTCACCCGGCGGACGTCGCCCGCCGTGATGCGGCCCTTGGCGACGCCCGACTGGTTCGACACGACCCCGATCCGCACGCCGTGCCGCCGCAGCCGCTCCAGCGCCCGCCGCGCCCCCGGCATCGGCTCGACCCGCGCCGGGTCGCCGTTGTACGGGACGTCCCTGATGAGCGTGTCGTCGCGGTCGAACAGCACCACCCGGGGCCCGGCCCACGGCCGCGCCCGCCCGTGCAGGAGCAGCCCCCGCACCCGGTGCCGCACCGCCGCGGGCGGGATCACGGCGCTGGTCACGGCCATCCGGACGATCTCGCCGGGCGTCCGGGGCCCCGGACGGATCCGCTCCGCCGCGAACCGCACGGTCAGCGCGGCCCAAGCCGCTCCCGCCGCCACGGCCACGACCTTCCCGGCCGCCGGCCTCCCGCGCCGTCCCGACCCCCCGAACCCGGGCCGAGCGACCGTCCGGACAAGCGCGGTGCCCTGCCCCGCCGACGGCCCCCCGCCACGCCGGGCGGCCGCCCGGCGCCAGGGGCCCGAGCCGTGGGCCGCCGATCGGACGGGTGCGGTGGCCGATGCTGCGAACGGGATTCTCGTGGGCCGGGTGGCCGTCCGGCGCCAGGGTGCTGAGCCGTGGGTTGATGGCCGGACGGGTGCGGTGGCCGATGCTGCGAACGGAAGTCTTGCGGGCCGGGTGGCCGCCTTTCGGACGCGTGCGGTGGCTAGGGGGCGCGGGGCCGCGGTGAGGGTCAGGGCGGCCGCGGCGGTGGTGAGGACGTGCTCGCGGAGGCGGCCGCGGCCCTCGCCGGCGCGGGAGCGCCAGGACGGGCCGTGCAGGCGCCGCATGAGGACGTCGTCGGCGTTGCCCGCCTGCGCCCGGACGGACGCCCAGAAACCGTCGGGACGGGCCGGGTGCGTCACCTCGCGGTCGCCCCGGACGAGGACGCGGCCGGTGTCGAGGACGCGGAGCGCGAGGTCGGCGTCCTCCCGGTAGGCGCGGTGGAACCGCTCGTCGAAGCCGCCGACCTCGGCCAGGACGCCGCGCCGGTAGGCCATGTCGGCGGTGATCCACTCGGCGGTCTCGAGCGCGATGGTGCCGCGCTCCCCGTCGGTGGGGCGGCGGCCCTCCGGGCGCGGCACGACGACGCGGCCCTGCGAGCCGGCGACCTCGGGCGGCAGGTCCGCGAGGTCGGCGGCGAGGCGCTCCGGCCAGCGGGGGCCGGGGACGACGTCGTCGTCGAGGAACGCGATCCACTCGGTCGCGGCGGCCCGCCAGCCGGTGTTGCGGGCGGCGGCCGGGCCGCGCCCGCCCGAGCGCAGCACGCGCAGGTCCGATTCCCCGGTGTCGGGCAGCGGCAGCGGCGCGCCCGGGACCGGACGGTCGTCGACGACGATGATCTCGTGCGGCGCGGGCGCGGCGCCGCCGAGGGCGGCGAGCAGCGCGCTCAGCGTGCCGCGCAGGCTCTCCCGCCCGACGGTCGGCACGACCACGGTGTAACCCATCAGGCGTGCACCTCCCGGCGCCGGACGACGAAGGGGCCGATGGCGAGGAGGTCCACCGGGGCGGACCCGAAGCATTCGAGCGCGTCCCGGGGATCGTCGACCATCGGGCGCCCCGCCGTGTTCAGGCTCGTGTTGATCACGACGGGGATCCCGGTGCGGCGGTCGAACTCGCGCAGCAGCCGGGCGACGAGGGGCTCGTCGTCGTCCGCGACCGTCTGGATGCGGGCGGTCCCGTCGACGTGGACGACCGCGGGGATCCGCTCGCGCCACTCGGGGCGCACGTCGTGCACGAACAGCATGTACGGGCTGGGCAGCGGGCCCTCGAAGATCTCCGCCGCCCGGTCGAGGGACACCATCGGCGCGATCGGCCGGAACTGCTCGCGGCCCTTCACGTCGTTGAGCCGCTCGACGTTCGCGGCGTGCCCGGGGTGGGCCAGGAGCGAGCGGTGGCCGAGCGCGCGCGGGCCGAACTCCGAGCGCCCCTGGAACCAGGCGACGACCCGGTCCTGCGCGAGGGCCTCGGCCACGGTCGCGGCCAGGTCGGCGGGACGCTCGTAGGGGATCTTCGCGACGTCGAGGCGGGCGGCGATCTCGTCGTCGTCCCAGCCGCGCCCGAGGTCGGCGCCCGGCATCGCCTCGATCTCGTCGCCGGACGCGCGCGCCACGTGCAGGGCCGCGCCGAGCGCGGTGCCGGCGTCGCCCGCGGCGGGCTGCACCCACAGGTCGTCGTAGGGTCCGGCCTCGGCGAGGCGGGAGTTGGCGACGCAGTTGAGCGCGACGCCGCCGGCCAGCATGAGGCGGGACGAACCGGTGCGGCCGTGCAGCCAGCCCGCGAGGTCGAGCAGCACCTCCTCGAGGCGGGCCTGGACGCTCGCGGCGAGGTCGGCGTGGTCGCGGGTCCATTCGGCGTCCGCCGTGCGGGCCTTCGCCAGCGAGCCCCAGTCGACGGGCGCGACCGCGAAGCCGCCGTCGCCGGTCGCGGCGACGTGCTCGCGCAGCTCGGCGAGGAACCGCGGCTCCCCGTAGGAGGCCAGGGCCATCACCTTGTACTCGTCGCTGGAGCGCAGGAAGCCGAGGTGCTCGGTCAGGTCCTCGTACATCAGCCCGAGCGAGTGCGGCAGCCGCTGCGCGTGCAGCGGCGTGAGGGCGCCGTCCGCGTACGTCCCGGCGAGGTGCGAGTGGGACTCGCCGCGGCCGTCCAGGACGAGGACGTCGCCTTCGCCGGGTCCGGGCGCGGCGAGGGCCGCGGACGCCGCGTGCGCCACATGGTGCGGGACGAACCGGACGATGCCGGGGTCGAGCCCGGGAAGCGCGGTGGCCAGGAAGTTCGGCGCGCGCCGCGCGTACAGGGTGCGCAGCCGCTCCCAGTTCGCGTCGTGCCCGTCGAGGTCCGGTTCGACGAGGCTCGGATCGTACGAGTAGGCCACCGCGTCGAGGTCGCCGGGCTCCAGCCCGGCCCGGTCCAGGCACCAGCGGGCCGCCTTCTCCGGCAGTTCCCACCCGGAGAAGGGCACCGGCCGCTTGCCGTGCTTGCGGCGGCTGAGCCGCTCTTCCTCGGTGGCGGCCACGACCCGGCCGTCCACCACCAGCGCGGCGGCCGGATCGTGAAAAATCGCATTGATTCCGAGCACACGCATGACAAAGCCCCGTTCGGCGCACGGTCGATGTGGAACGGCGATGTCTGCGTCATAGACATCGGCTGGGGTGGAGAAATCCCCTATAGGTAATTCCGGGCATTGCCGAGAACTGGGACGCTAAACGCGGTAGAGGTGAAAAGGCACTGGTGAGAGTCGTGGCACGTCAGAGCCGATTCCGGCCTCGGCGGGCGCATGAGGGGCCGCGCCGGGGGTAGCGCCGACCCATGCGCTATACCGTCGTCGTCATCACCCGGGACCGGCGCGAATCCCTGCTGGCCGTCCTCGCCCGCCTGCGGGACCTGCCGGACGGCCCGCCGGTCATCGTGGTCGACAACGCCTCCGGGGACGGCACGCCGGACGCGGTCGCCGCGGAGTTTCCCGCGGCCCGGCTGATCAGGTCGCCGGAGAACCTCGGGGCCGTCGCCCGGAACCTCGCGGTCGACCACGTGCGGACGCCGTACGCGGCGTTCTGCGACGACGACACCTGGTGGGAGCCGGACGCCCCGGCCCGCGCGGCGGCGCTGCTGGACGCGCACCCGCGGCTCGCCGTCGTCACCGGCCGGATCCTGGTGGAGCCCGGCGGGCGCGAGGACCCGATCGTCCCCGAGTTGCGGGACTCGCCCGTCCCCGGCCCGCCGGGGCTGCCGGGGCCCGCGCTCGGGTCGTTCCTGGCGGGCGCGTCCATGGTCCGCGCCGAGGCGTTCCGGGAGGCGGGCGGGTTCTCGCCGCGGCTGTGGCTCGGCGGCGAGGAGGAGCTGCTCAGCGCCGACCTGATGACGCGCGGCTGGCACCTGTGCTACGCCGAGGACGTCGTCGTGCACCACGCGCCGTCCCCGCTGCGGGACGCGCACCTGCGGCGCCGCCACGGCATCCGCAACACGCTGTGGTTCACCTGGCTGCGCCGCCCGCTGCCCGCCGCCGCGCGCCGCACCGCCGGGCTGCTGCGGACGCTGCCCCGCGACCGGGTCACCGCCGCCGCGCTCGCGGAGGCGGCGGCCGGGCTCGGCTGGGTCGCGCGGGAGCGCCGCCCGCTGCCCCGCGACGTCGAGGACCGCCTGCGCACCCTGGAGGCGTCCCAGCGGACGTCCAGGGCCCGCCGCTACGTGAGCTGACCGGCCCGGGAGGGACCGCACATGACCGATATCCGCTCCGAGGCCGCCGCCCGCGTGCGGCCGCCCGAGACGTCCGGGGTCACGATCGTCGTCGCGACCCGCGACCGCGCCCCGGAGCTGCGCCGCAGCCTCGCCCGGCACGCCGCCCCGGTGATCGTCGCCGACAACGCGTCCGCCGACGGGACCGCCGACGTCGCGGCGGCGGCGGGCGCCCGGGTGCTGCGGCTGCCGGGCAACCGCGGCGCCGCCGCCCGCAACGCCGGCGCGGTCGAGGCCGGCACCCGCTACGTCGCGTTCGCCGACGACGACTCCTGGTGGGCGCCCGGCTCGCTCGCCCGCGCCGTGGAGATCCTCGACGCGCATCCGCGGGTCGCGCTGCTCGCGGCCCGCGTGCTCGTCGGCGCGGAGGAGCGGCTCGACCCGGTGTCGGCGGAGATGGCCGCCGCGCCCTTCGGCCGCCCGGACGGGCTGCCGGGCCCCGCGGTCCTCGGCTTCCTCGCCTGCTCGGCCGTCGTGCGCCGCGACGCGTTCCTCGACGTCGGCGGCTTCTCGGACGTCCTGCACTTCGCGGGCGAGGAGGAGCTGCTGGCCCTCGACCTGGCCGCCGCGGGCTGGGGGATGGCGTACGTGCCCGAGCTGGTCGTGCACCACCACCCGTCGCGGGAGGTCCGCGACCCGGCCTGGCGCCGCGCCCGGGAGACCCGCAACCGGCTCCTGACCGCGTGGCTGCGGCGCCCGCCGGCGGTGGTCGCCCGCACCGCCGCGGCCGCGCTGCGCACCCCGGACGGACGCGCCGGGCTCGCCGCCGCCGTCCGGGTGCTGCCCCGCGTGCTGCGCGACCGCCGCTCCCTGCCGCCCGCGGTCGAGGCCGACAAGGCCCGGCTCGAGAGCTACTGAACCCCGGCGGGACGGCCGCGTCCCGCCGGGCCCCGGACGGGTCAGGGGCGGGCGCGGCGGGCGATGACCACCAGGTCGAGCGCGGCGACGACGGCGACGGCCGCGCACAGGCCCGCCGCCGCCCACTCCCCGTCGCCGCCGTCCGCGGCGGCGCTCACCGCGAAGACGATCGCGGCGGCGGCCGCCGCGACCAGCGCGACCGACGACAGCACCGCCCGCAGCCGCAGCGGACTGCGGGCGGTGAGCGGTTCGGTGCCGGGCCGCCGTCCGCGGCGCTCCGGACGGTGCCCCCGGCCGTCTCCCTGCCCGTGTCCCTGCCCGTGTCCCTGCTCGCGGCCCCGGCCGTCCTCCGGTCGCCGCGGGCCGGGCCCGCCGTCGCCCGCCACGGCTACCGGGCGAACGTGCCGACGAGCGTCCCCGACGCCACGACCTTGTCCTGCATCGCGACGCGCAGGTCCTCCGCGGTGAACCCGCGGCCCAGCCCGGACGGCTCCGCGAGCCCGTACAGCCGGAAGAAGTACCGGTGCGGGTCGTCGCCGACCGGCGGCTTGGGCCCGCCGTACCCTTCGGCGCCGTAGTCGTTGCGGCCGAGGACGGCCCCGGTCGGCCGCTCGCCCGGGTCCAGCCCGGTCGTCGCCGGGTCGATCCCGGCCACCAGCCAGTGCGCGAAGGTGCCGGTGGGCGCGTCCGGGTCCTCGCAGGCCAGCGCGAGCTCCACGACCTCCTCGGGGGCCTCCGACCACTCCAGCGGCGGGGACACGTCGCCGCTGTCGTGCGAGTACTCCGACGGGATGATCGTGTGGTCGTTGAACGCTCCGCTGCGCAGGGTCATCTCCTTCATGCCGACCCCGTGCCCGGAGGGAACGGGACGAACCGTGCGCGGTTCCGGCCGTCCCGCCCGCGGCCGCGGGTCAGCCCGCGCTGGACGCCGCCCAGATGTTGATGCCCGCCTCCACCGCGTCCCGGTCGATCGCGGCCAGCTCGTCGGCGGTGAAGTCCGGCCGGTCCAGGGCGGCGAGGTTCTCCTCGAGCTGGGCGACGCTGCTCGCGCCGATCAGCGCCGAGGTGACCCGCCCGTCCCGCAGCGACCAGGCGAGGGCCAGCTGCGCGAGGGACTGGCCCCGCCCCGCCGCGATCTCGTTCAGCGTCCGGACGTGCCGCAGGTTCTCCTCGGTCAGCAGGTCCGGCGAGAACGACGTGCCCCTGCTCGCCCGCGACCCCGCCGGGACCCCGTCGAGGTACTTGCCGGTCAGCATCCCCTGCGCCAGCGGGGAGAACGCGATGCAGCCGACGCCCTCCGCCTCCAGCGTGTCGAGCAGCCCGCCCTCGATCCACCGGTTCAGCATCGAGTACGACGGCTGGTGGATCAGCAGCGGCGTGCCCATCTCCCGCAGGATCGCCGCGGCCTCGGCCGTCCGCTCCGGCGAGTACGACGAGATGCCCGCGTACAGCGCCTTCCCGGACCGGACGGCGTGGTCCAGCGCGCCCATCGTCTCCTCGAGCGGCGTCTCCGGGTCGAACCGGTGGCTGTAGAAGATGTCGACGTAGTCCACGCCCATCCGCCGCAGCGACTGGTCCAGGCTGGCGAGCAGGTACTTGCGCGAGCCCCACTCGCCGTACGGGCCGGGCCACATGTCGTAGCCCGCCTTCGTCGAAATGATCAGCTCGTCGCGGTAGGGGGCGAGGTCCGCCCGCAGGATCCGGCCGAAGTTGCTCTCCGCGGACCCGTACGGCGGGCCGTAGTTGTTCGCCAGGTCGAAGTGCGTCACCCCGAGGTCGAACGCGCGGCGCAGGATCGCCCGCTGCACGTCCAGCGGGCGGTCGTCGCCGAAGTTGTGCCACAGCCCCAGCGAGATCGCCGGGAGCCGCAGCCCGCTGCGCCCGCACCGCCGGTAGGGCGCCTGGTCGTATCGATCGTCAGCGGCCACATAGGTCATGGCCACGATTGTGTCAGCGGCCGGGACTTGCCGGACCGGCGCCGCATCGTCCATGATCGGGCCATGACGATCAGGAAGGGCGGTCTCCGCCCGGGCCGTTGAGCCCCACCGCGCCGGTCCCGGAACCGGCCGAAGAACGCGCGGGCGAACTCCTCGCGCGCGTCGAACCCCTCCCGTACCCGGAGCGCATGCGCGCCCTGGCCCTGCACGCCCGGCGCCTCGCCGGGACCCCCGCGCTGACCGCGCTCCTCGACGAGCTGGCCGCGGGCGGGCGGTACGAGCGCCGCACCGCACTGCACATGGCGATGGCCGCCCGCCGCCTCCCGTTCATCGAGCGCGCCCTCGCGGGCCCCGATCCGGCGCTGCGGCGGGCCGCGCTGCGCGCCGTCCGGACGCTCCCCGTCGCCGACGACGCGGCGGCGGCCGTCCTGGACGACGCCCCCGCCGACCTGCGGCGGGCTTTCTACCGGACGCTGCGGCACGGCGACCGCGCCGCGCTCGCCGACCGCCTCCTGCCGGACGTCCGCGCCCGCTGGGGCGACCGGGAGGCGGCCGCGCTGCTGCCCGCCTGCTCCGGCGGCGCGGTCGCCCGGTGGCTGCCGGACCTGGACGGCGCCGTCACCGCGTGGCGGGCCCTCGCCGAGCGGCATCCCGGCCCGCTCCTCGCGCTCGCCCGGCGGCGGGCGGCGGAGTGGGGCTGGCTGCGCCGCCGCGGGCCCGCCCTCGCCGCCCTGGCCCGGCACGACCCGGCGGGGCTGCTCGAACTCCTCGAGCGGGAGGACGTCCGCAACGCCGTGCGGGGGCGGCTCCCGAAGACGGTCGCGCGGCGGCTGTTCGCGGTCGACGCCGTCCGCGCCGGCCGGCTGGCGATCGCCGCGGGCGGTCCGTACGGCGGGCTGCTCTCGCGGGACGAGCACCTGCACTCCCTGCCCGACCGGGAACTGCTGGGCACCCTGCCGGCCGACGGCCACGGGCTCGCCCGGATGTTCGCGCTCATCCGACCGGGGCGCCGCGGCCCGCTGTTCGACGCGATCGTGGAGCGGCGCGGGGGCCCGTTCCCGGGCCTGCAGGCGTTCCCGCTGCTCCCGCTGCTGCCGCCGGCCCGCGCCGCGGCGGAGGCGCGGCGGATGCTCGACTGGCACGGGTCGGTGTGGCACTCGGCCCGCCTCAGGCTGGACGATCCCGACATCCCGCTGAAGCTGACCGCCCACCTCCCGTACGCGGAGGCGGCCGGGCCGCTGCGGGAGGCGGCGCTCACCGGCGACCCGAAGCGGCGCGGGCTCGCCCGCGGGCTGCTGGTCGGGGCGGCGGCCCGCACCGGCGACGGCACGGTGCTGCTCGGCGTGGTCCGCGAGCTGGCGGACCGCGCCCGCCGCGAGCGGGACCCGCTGCGGCGCGCGCTGATCGAGGCGCTCGCGTCCGTCCCGGTGGCCCTGCTGGGCGGCGCGCTCGCCGGGCCGCTGGACGGGCTCGCCGCGGCGGCCGTCGAGTCCCGCGACTCCTCGAAGGCGACGCGGCGGGCGCTGCGGAACCTGGCCGACCGCGCGCTCGCCCACGCCCCGGACCTGCGGCCGTGGGCGTACGGGGTCTACGACCGGCTGGTCGCGCGGTGCGGCACCGAGCAGCTCCGGGACGACGACCACTACCTCGACCTCGTCCTGCCGCGCGGCGCCGAGCACGACCTGCTGGACGTCCTGCGCCCCCGGCTGCGGGCCGCCCGGGAGCGGCGCGACCCCGCGCTCGCGATCGAGCTGGCGTGGTCCCTCGACCGCCGGGCCTTCCGGCTGGCCGAGATCCAGGACGACCTGCGCGCCGGGGCGCTCGACCGCGCGGGCGACCTCGCCGGGGCGGCCGCCGAGGCGTGGCTGGCGGACCCGGCCCGCCGCGCCGACCGCGCGGCGGAGCTCGTGGCGGCCGACCCGGCCGCGGTCGAGGTGCCCGAGGTCTGGCGCGTCGTCGCGAGCCGCCGCACCGACCTGCTGGGGCGCGCCGCCCTCGGGGAGCGGACGTCCCGGGTGCGTCCGCAGGACCCGGGACGCTGGACGCCCGCCCAGGTCGACCGGGTCCGGGAGGCGCTGAACGGCGTCGCGCGCGACGACGCGCCGCCGGCGGACACGCGGATCGCGGCCGTCGCGTCCCTCGGCCGCCTCCCCGGGACCCTCGACGATCTCGCCGCGTGGGCCGGCGGGGCCGACGCCGTCCTCGCCGAGGCCGCGATGGAGGCGATGGCTGGGACGGACCGCCCGGCGGAGGCGCTCGGCCTCCTGCTCGGGTTCGCGCGCGGCGCGGGCTCGCCGTACGCGGTCGCGGCCGTCGCGGGCTGCTGCGCCGGGGTGGCGCCGTCCGCGCTCGGCCCCGTGCTGGCGGGGACGCTGACCGGGCCGGACGCGAAGGTGACGGCGCGCAAGCAGGCCGCCCGGCTGCTGGAGCGGCTGCGGCCGCCCGGCGCGGCGGACGCCCTGCTCGGCGCGTGGCGCGATCCGCACCTGCACCGGGACGTGCGCGCCGCCGTCGCCGCGGCGCTGCGCCGGATCCCCGAGGACCCCCGGACCTTCACCGCCCTGGAGGACGCCGCCGGGCCGTACGCGTCCGAACCGCTGCTCCGGACGCTCTTCCAGGCGGTGCCGGAGGAGTACGCGCCGGCCGTCCGGCCCCGGTACGCCGCGCTGGTCAGGCGGCTGCTCGCCGCCGCGGACGGCCCGGGCGTGCGGTGGCGCGGGACGGCGGCGTTCGGGGTGTGGGCGCGCCACTACGAGGGCGGCTTCGACGACCTGCTCGCCGCCGTGGGGGACCCCGCGGACCCCGCCGGGGACGCCGAGCTGCCCGTCCTGGAGGCGCTGATGTACGCCGGGGCGGTCCGCGGCGAGGTCCTCGGCGTCCTGGAGCGGCTGCTGCCCGAGGCCGGTGCCCGCGGGCCCGCCCGGCGCCGCCTGCTCTCCCTCGTGCGGGTGCTCGCCGCGAGGCACGGCCGGGGCCGCGCCGACCCCGCGGCGGCCGACCTGGCCCGCCGGGCGGCCGCGCTGCTGGCGCCCCATCCGCTGCACCTCCAGCAGGTCGTGGACCTGGCGTTCGCGTCCCCGCCACTGGCCGAGCCCCGCCTGGCCACGGCGGGCGAGCTCGCCGCGGCGGTCGGGTCCCTCGCGGAACTGCTGCGCGACCGGCCGGCGGTGGCGCTGGGGCTGGACTGGCGCTTGAGGAGCGTCTTCGGCCACCGGCGCGGCCGGCGGACGCCGCTGCCGCCGCCGCTCCTCCTGCCCGCCGTGCGGGGCCTGATCGCACAAGGGCACCTGGTGGCGCACCTGCTGGCGATGCGGGCTGTCGGCACCGCGGGCGACGCGGCGGGGTGGCCGGACGAGTGGCGGGCGGTGCTGGACGACCTGCGCCGTTCGCCGCACGTGGACGTCCGGGTGCAGGCGATCGACGCCGACCCGGACGGCTGACCGGGCTCAGCGGCCGCGGCGCAGCGCGGTGTACTGCACCGCCGCGAAGCCCGCCACCGCGATCGCCTGCAGCACCGCCCACACGGCGCCCGCGGTGGTGAGCGCGAACCAGCCCAGCACGACCGCCGCGACGCTGAGGACGGTCCACAGCAGGTTGGCCTCGACGACGGCGGTGACGGCGAGCCGGTTCGGCCGGGCGGGCACCGACACCGCCCAGACGAGCGCCGCGTAGCCGAGCAGGAGCGCGCCCAGCGCGCGTCCGGGCCCGGGGGCGAGGCCGAAGAGGTCGTCCACCGGGCCCGCCAGCGCCAGGTAGGCGAGGCCGTTGGCGGCGGTCACGCCGGCGTCGAGGCGGAGCGCGAAGCGGAGCAGGCGGGCGCCGCCGGCGGGCAGGCCTCGGCCGGGGAGGTTCTCGGTGATGGAAGGGGTCGTGGTCATCGGGATTCCTTTCCTCGGGCCGATGCCACGACGCTATGACCGCGCGGGTCACCGCGGCGATTACCCGCGGCGTAACCGCGCTCGGATTGCGGCGCGCGGATTGCGGCCCGGGATTTCCGCCGGGAAAACTCGGGCCGGTGATTCTAAGCGGCCGCCCAGACCGTCTTGGCGTTGCAGAATTCGCGCATTCCCTCGGCGGACAGCTCCCGCCCGTACCCGGAGCGCTTGACGCCGCCGAAAGGAAGCTCCGGGTACGAGGTCGTCATCCCGTTCACGAAGACCTGCCCGGCGTCCAGTTCCCGGACGAACCGGTCCCGTTCGGCGTCGTCGCGCGTCCACGCGTTGGAGCCGAGCCCGAAGCCGGTCGCGTTCGCCAGCTCGATCGCCGTGTCGACGCCGCGCACCCGGAACAGCGACGCGACGGGCCCGAACACCTCCTCGTGGAACATCCGCATCTCGGTGGTCACGTCCGCGATCACCGTCGGCGGGTAGTACCAGCCGGGACGGTCGGGGCGCTCGCCTCCGCACAGCACGCGGGCGCCCTTGCCGACGGCGTCCGCGACCAGCTCCTCGACGCTGGCGCGGCCGTCCTCGCCGACCAGCGGGCCGACGTCGGTGTCCGGGTCCATGGGGTCGCCGACCCGCTTGCCGCGCATGGCCTCGACGAAGAGCTCCTGGAACTCGTCGGCGCAGTCCTCGTGGACGATGAACCGCTTCGCCGAGATGCAGCTCTGCCCGTTGTTGAGGCACCGGGAGTCGGCGGCGGTCCGCGCGGCCGCCGCCAGGTCGGCCGACGGCATGACCACGAACGGGTCGCTGCCGCCGAGCTCCAGCACCGTCGGCTTGATCTCGTCCCCGGCGATCGCGGCCACCGACCGTCCGGCGGGCTCGCTGCCGGTGAGCGTGGCGGCCTTCACCCGGGGGTCGCGCAGGATCCGCTCGACCTTGGACGACCCGATGAGCAGCGTCTGGAACGCGCCCTCGGGGAACCCGGCGCGGCGGAACAGGTCCTCCAGGAACAGCGCGGTCTGCGGGACGTTCGAGGAGTGCTTGAGCAGGCCGACGTTGCCCGCCATCAGCGCGGGCGCCGCGAACCGGATCACCTGCCAGAGCGGGAAGTTCCACGGCATCACCGCCAGCACCGGGCCCATCGGCTCGTAGCGGACGTACGCGTCCCGCGCCCCCACGTCCGCGGGGTCGGCGGGGCGGTGCTCGGCGAGGAACCCGGCCGCGTGCCCGGCGTAGAACCGGCACGCCTTCGCGCACTTGCGCGCCTCGGTCTCGGCGGCCGCGAGCGTCTTGCCCATCTCCGCGGTGAGCATGGCACCGATCTCCCGCGCCTCCCGGTCCAGGATGTCGGCCGCCGCGTTCATCCACGCGGCCCGCTGCTCGAGGCCGGTGTTCCGGTAGGTCGCGAAGGTCTCCGCCGCCAGCGCGACGCGCCGGTCGACCTCCTC
Organism: Actinomadura sp. WAC 06369; assembly: GCF_003947565.1. Lineage (NCBI taxonomy): Bacteria > Bacillati > Actinomycetota > Actinomycetes > Streptosporangiales > Thermomonosporaceae > Actinomadura > Actinomadura sp. WAC 06369. Next base: position 22,604 of record NZ_QHJN01000017.1, read on the forward strand.
GTCCGATGCCGCGTCGAAGGTCTTCTCGACCTTCCCCGTGGCGGGGTTGGTCGTGGCGATCGTCGTCATGTCCGGACACTCCCTGAATGTTGTGATTCATTCGGGAGGTGCCCGGGCGGCGCACCGGAAAACCGGGTCCCGGGCGGGGGCCGCGGGCGGGCGCGCCCGCCCGGCGCGGACCGCTACACGACGGGCGCGAGGCACACCGGCGCGGGCACCGCCAGCGGCTCCCCGGCCGGGACCGGCACGCCGTCGTCCCCGATCCGGAAGGAGGCGACCGCGTCGCTCCGCTCGTTCGCGACGTGCAGCCACGGGCCGTCCACGTGCAGGTCGCGCGGCCACGCGCCGCCGGACGGGACGTCCGCGACGGGCTCGAGGCGCGCGCCGCCGTCCGCGATCCGGTGGGCCGTCACCACGTCGGCGCCCCGGGTGGACGTGTAGAGGAACCGGCCGCCGTCCCCGAGCTTGATCGCCGCGCACTGGGCGAGGCCGCCGCCGGGGGAGGCCAGGGCGGGCGACTCGCCGAGCACCTCCAGCGCCGCGTACCCGTGCTCGGGCCCCGCGACCGGCCGCAGCACCAGCACCGTCCCCGCCAGCTCGGTGATCACGTAGACGTGCCCGCTCGGGTGGAAGGCGAGGTGGCGCGGGCCGCACCCGGCGGGGAGGGGCGTCTCGCCGGCGAGGCGCAGGCCGCCGCCCTCGAGCCGGAACGCGCGGACCAGGTCGGCGCCGAGGTCGGTCGTCAGCACGAGGCCGTCGGGCGCGGACACGGCCATGTGGGCGTGCGGGCCCTCCTGCCGGTCGGCCACGGGGCCCGTGCCGTGGCCCTCCGCCACGGCGGGCTCGCCCGCGAACCCGCCGTCCGGCGCGAGCGGCACGGCCCGGACCGTCCCCGACCCGTAGTCGGCGACCAGCAGGTGCCCGCCGCCGGGCGTCACCGACACGTGGCACGGCAGGGCGCCGGCGTCGCGCCGGCCGATCTCGCGCAGCCCGTCGCCGTCGACCTCGAAGGCCGCCACGCCGCCCGCGTCCTCCTCGCGCACCGCGTACACGACGCGGCCGTCCGGGTGGGCGGCGAGGTAGGAGGGGGAGACGGCCTCGGCGGCGAGCCGCGCGTCGGCGAGGGTCCCGTCGGCGCGGCGCCGGACCCGGTAGACGCCCGCGCCGCCGCCCGCCTCGCCGGTGTACGTGCCCACCCAGAACGCCCGCTCGTCCACCCCGGACCCCCGTCTCCCGCCGTTCCGCGAACCGGCCGTCCGGTCGGACGGCCGCAGGCGAGCCTAACGCGGCGGGTCCGGCTCCCGGGCGGCGCGGCGGCCCGCATCCCGAAGCCGGAGATAAACGTGACAAACCCCATACACTCGCCCGATTTAGCAAGATCTGCGAAGTTCTTCGCGTTTAATGCCCTTTGCCGTTTCTTGGGGGGAGAGGACCTTGACGTTCCCGGTGATGCTGCGCTCGCTGCGCCATCACAACTACCGGCTCTGGGCCATCGCCGACTTCGTCTCCATCACGGGGACATGGATGCAGGTCCTCGCCCTCAACTGGCTCATCCTGTCCATCACCGGCTCGGCGACCAGCGTCGGGCTCGGCCTGGTCATGCAGGCGCTCCCGACGATGCTGATCGGGCCCTGGGGCGGCGTGATCGCCGACCGGCTGCCCGTCCGCGCGGTCGTCGGCGCGGGCCAGCTCGTCCAGGCGCTGCTGTCGGCGGTGCTGGCCTGCATCGCGCTCGGCGAGCCGTCCTCGGTCGGCGCCCTCTACGCGATCTCGCTGGCGTCCGGCCTGGCGACCGCCCTCACCTCGCCCGCCCTCGGCCGGTTCGGCGCCGAGGTCGTCGGCCCGGAGGACCTGTCCAACGGCCTCGCGCTCGGCTCGGTGCTCAGCTCCGGCGGCCGGATCCTCGGCATGAGCCTCGCCGGGGTCGTGATCCCCCTTTTCGGCGTGCCCGGCGCGTTCTTCACCAACTCCGCGAGCTTCCTCGGCGTCCTGGTCGCGCTCGCGCTCATGCGCCGCCGGGAGTTCCACCGGCTCCCGCCGTCCGAGCCGGGGGAGCGCGGCATCGCCGCCGGGTTCCGGTACGTGCTGCGCGACCCCCGCATGCTGATCATGTTCGGGCTCGCGTTCGTCCTCGGCAGCCTCGGCCGCAACTACCAGGTCACCATGGCCGCCATGGCGGAGGGCCCGCTGGCCGCCGGCGCCTCCGGCTACGGCGCGCTGTCGGTCGCCTTCGCCGTCGGCACCGTGCTCGGCGGCGTCTACGCCGCGTCCCGCCTCCGCCTCCCGCCGCGCCTCCTGCTGATCGCCGCGACCGTCTGCGCCGCCGGGCAGATGCTCAGCGGCGGCGCGCCCACCCTCCTGCTGTTCGGCGCCGCGATGCTGCCGATCGCCGCGGCGGCGGTCGTCCTGGACACCACCGTCAGCACCCGCGTCCAGCTCGACAGCCCCGGCCACCTGCGCGGCCGGGTGATCTCCGCGCAGGGCATGGTGGGCGCCGCGTCCGGCGCCGTCGGCGGTCCGGCCCTCGGCGTCCTGTGCGACACCCTGGGCCCGCGCACCGCGCTCGTCCTCGCCGGCGCCGTCAGCCTCGCCGCCGCGCTGGCCGCCGCCTACGGCTTCGCCCGCCTCCGCCGCACCCGCCCCGCGACCCCGGCGCAGGCCCCGGCCGCCGCCGGACCGGTGCCGACCGCGGTCACGGTGCCGCACCCCGCCGGGACGCCCGTGCCCGCACGGAGCGCGGCGTCCACCGCGCAGCCGACCGCGTCGGCGGCCGCCGGGAGGTGACCGGGCGCCCGCCGCTCGGCGGGCCCCCGGTCAGCCCCCGGACGCGGGGCGCAGCAGGGCCTCTTGGGCGATGGACGCCAGCAGGGTGCCGTCCGCCGTGTGCAGGGTGCCGCGGGCCAGACCGCGGGCGCCGTGGTTCGTCACCGGGTCCACCGAGTACAGCAGCCACCGGTCGACGCGCGGCGGGCGGTGGAACCACACCGCGTGGTCGAGGGTGACGGCCGTGGCGAGCTCGCGGGGGGAGCCGGGCGCGCGGGCGCTGCTCACCACGCCCATGTCCGTCAGGTAGGCGACGAGGCACGCGTGCAAGGCCGGGTCGTCCCCGACGGTTCCGGACGCGCGGATCCAGAACGGGTGCGGGAGCCGGAACTCGCCCTCCGCGGGCGGGTTCAGCACGCGGATGTCGAACCCGACGGGATGCTTGAAGAACGCGGGCAGCTCCGCGCGCGGCAGCGTCTCGGGGGACGGCGTCCCGGACGGCGCCCCGGGCTGCCAGTCGAACCCGTCCTCGGGCTCGTGGAAGGACGCGATCAGCTCCAGGATCGGCTTGCCGCCCTGGCTCGCCGTCACGTGCCGGGTCGAGAACGAGCGCCCGTCCCGGGTCCGGGCGACGTCGAGCGTCAGCGGCTCGTCCGGCATGCCGGGGCGGATGAAGTAGGCGTGCAGCGAGTGCGGCGGGCGGCCGCCCGCGGTCAGGCACGCGGCCCGCAGGCTCTGCCCGGCGACCTGGCCGCCGAACAGCCGCGGCCGCCCCACCGACGGCGCGGTGGCCAGGAACGAGTCCTCGCCGAGCGCCGCCAGGTCGAACAGCCGCGTGATGTCGTGCGGGACCCCGTCGCTCATGAACGCACCCTCCTGCCGGACCGGATGGCGCGACCCTATCCGCGCCGGAAACGAAACGGGCATCCGGGGCGGAACCCCCATGGTGCGGGGACGGCCTTCGTGCGGTGCCGGGGCGCCGCCCTATGATCGCGTCGGGTACGGGAAGCGCCCGGGGGAGCGGCGCCCGTCCCGGCGAGGAGATGAGAGAGGCAATGGCTGATATCACCGAGGCGCCCGAGTGGTCCGCGCTGGCCGAGCACCAGGCCGCCCTGGCCGGGCGGCACCTGCGCGAGCTGTTCGCGGACGACCCGGGGCGCGCCGACCGCATGACCGTGACCGCGGGCGACCTGCACCTGGACTACTCCAAGCACCGGGTCACCGGCGAGACGATCGGGCTGCTGACCGCCCTCGCCGAACGTGCGGGGCTGCGCGAGCGGATCGACGCGATGTTCGCGGGGGAGCACATCAACGTCAGCGAGGACCGGGCGGTCCTGCACACCGCGCTGCGGCTGCCGCCCGGCGCGGAACTGACGGTGGACGGGCAGAACGTCGCGGGGGACGTGCACGCCGTCCTCGACAGGATGGCCGACTTCGCGGCCCAGGTCCGCGCGGGGGAGCGGACGGGGTTCACCGGCGAGCGGATCCGGACGGTCGTCAACATCGGCATCGGCGGGTCCGACCTCGGCCCCGCCATGGCCTACGAGGCCCTCCGCGACTACGCGGACGCCGGCATCGCGTGCAGGTTCGTGTCGAACGTCGACCCGGCGGACGTCGGTGCCGCCCTCGCGGACCTCGACCCCGCGACGACGCTGTTCGTGATCAGCTCCAAGACGTTCGGGACGCTGGAGACGCTCACCAACGCCCGGGTCGCGCGGACCTGGCTCGTGGAGCGGCTCGGCGACCCGGCCGCCGTGTCGCGGCACTTCGTCGCGGTCTCCACCAACGCCGAGCGGGTCGCCGAGTTCGGCATCGACACCGCCGACATGTTCGGCTTCTGGGACTGGGTGGGCGGCCGCTACTCGCTCGACTCCGCGATCGGCCTGTCGCTGATGATCGCGATCGGCGGCGAGGCGTTCCGCGAGATGCTGGCGGGGTTCCGGGAGATCGACGAGCACTTCCGCACGGCGCCGCTGGACGCCAACATGCCCGTCCTGATGGGCCTGCTCGGCGTGTGGTACACCGACTTCTTCGGCGCCCAGACCCGCGCCGTGCTGCCCTACAGCCAGCGGCTGGCCAGGTTCCCCGCCTACCTGCAGCAGCTCACGATGGAGTCCAACGGCAAGTCGGTGCGGGCCGACGGGGCCCCGGTCGTCGCGCAGACCGGCGCGATCTTCTGGGGCGAGCCCGGGACGAACGGGCAGCATGCCTTCTACCAGCTGCTCCACCAGGGGACCCGGCTCGTCCCCGCCGACTTCATCGGCTTCGCCGAGCCGTTCCGGGACCACGCCGCCGACGGGGAGGCGGGCATGCACGACCTGCTGACCGCGAACATGCTCGCCCAGGCGTCCGCGCTCGCGTTCGGCAAGACGGCCGAGGAGATCGCCGCCGAGGGGACGCCCGCCGCGCTCGTCCCGCACAAGGTCATGCCGGGGAACCGGCCCACCAGCACGATCCTGGTGCCGAAGCTGACCCCGAAGACGCTCGGCGAGCTGATCGCCCTGTACGAGCACGTCGTGTTCGTCGAGGGCACGATCTGGGGCATCGACTCCTTCGACCAGTGGGGCGTCGAGCTCGGCAAGGTCATGGCGCAGGACCTCACGCCCGCGCTGACGTCCGCCGAGCCGCCCGCCGCCGCGCCGGACCCGTCGACGGCGGCGCTCGTCCGCCGGTACCGGGAGCTGCGCGGCCGGGCGGTCTGACCCGGGCGGTCTGACCCGGGCGGACTGACCTGCGCGGTCGGGACGGAGAAGGGGCGCGGGCCCGCCGGACGTCCGGCGGGCCCGCGCCCCTTGTCGTCGTGCGGTCAGGCCCGGGCGCCGGGGGCGACGCCCCCGGTCCAGCCCTCCGAGTCCAGGACGGCGCGAAGCTCGGAGTAGGAGATGAAGCCGTCGAAGTTCGTGTCGGCCTGCTCGAACCGGTGCTGCGTCTCGGCCCGCGTCCAGGCGAGTCCGAGGTGCTCCAGGACGAGCGTGAACTCCATCAGATCGAGCTTGTCGTCACCGCCGAGGTCCGCCCGCGTGAACACGGCGTGAAGGTCGTCCTCGGTCGGCTTGGTCGTCATCTCGCTCCTCGTCTGGTCCGATGTGCCCGCATCATGCCACAGCTGCGGGCCCGGTCCTTAGGAGAAACGCCGCCGGTGGTGAACCGGTTCCCCGGTGCCCTGCGGCGGACGACCGTCCGGTGCGTTACGGACCGCCTCAATCCGGCGCGGACCCGCCGGTCAGCTCCGGGACGCGGTGCCGGTACCGGGCGAGCAGCGCCGCGTTGCCCTCGTCGCCGCCCGGCACGTTCGCGCTCGTCCAGCGCGGCAGGTCCAGGCCGCGCTCCGCCGCGAGATCGTCAAGGTCGGCCAGGACGCGCGCCCACGTGTACGCGGCCAGCACCGTCGACACCGCCGCCGTCCGGGGCCGTCCCGCCGGGTGCAGGACGTCGCCCGGCGGGACCCGCGTGTCCAGGACGAGCGCCGCGTGGTCGGCGAGGGTCGTGTCGGTCCGGGCCGCCGCGCCGCGCGACGCCCGCGCCGAGGTGACCGCGATCACCGGGACGCCCCGCGCGGCGCACTCCCGCGCCACCTCGACCGGGTACGGGTTGCGGCCGCTGGTGGAGAACACCACCGCGACGTCCGGCGGCGCGGGCGCCGCCTCTTGCACCACGGCCCGCCCCACCCCGTGCTCCCGCTCGACGCGGGTGCTGCGCAGCGCGTCGTCCAGCGGGAACACCGCGGGGTCGAACACCGGCCGGACGGGGGCGAGGCCGCCCGCCCGGTAGAACGTCTCGCACACCATCGCCAGGGAGTGCCCCGCCCCGGCGACGTGCACGATGCCGTCGGCCTCGATCGCCGCCAGCAGCAGCCCGGCGGCCTCCCCGATCGCCGGGCCGGCGGCGTCGTCCAGGTCGTCGAGCAGCGCCCGCACCCGGGCGGGGAGCCCGGGGAGGTTCGCCGGGGCGGACGCAGGCGTCGACGGGTCAGGCATCGGGAACGGCCTCCTTCAGGGTGCGTGCCAGCTCGTCCTCACCGGACGCGGCGCGGAGCCGGTCGGCCAGGCCGCCCGACAGCGCGCGCGCCAGCCCGGACAGCGTGCCGACGTGCACGTCGGGGTCGGGCGTGCAGAACGCGAGCAGCAGGTCCACCGGGTCGTTGTCGGGGTGGCCGAACTCGACGGGCGCGGCGAGGCGGGTCGCCCCGACGCCGACGGCCAGACCGCCCTCCTCCGGGCGCGCGTGCACCAGCGCCAGGCCCTTCGTCAGCACGATGTACGGGCCGTTGTCCTCGACCACCCGCACGCACGCGTCCGGGTAGCCCGCGCCGGCGGCGCCCGCCGCGACCAGCCCGGACGCCGCCGCGCGGACGGCCTCCCGCCAGTCGGCGGCGGCGACCCCGTCGGCCGCGGCGACGATGGGGGCGGCGGCGGTCACGCCAGCCACCCCTGCTCGCCGAGCCGGTCCCGCAGCTGCGCCGCGAGGCCCTCCTTGTCCAGGAAGTCGCTGATCGTGATCACCACCGGGGCGAGGTCGGCGATCTCCTCCGTGTGCATGCCCTGCCCGATGACCACGTCCGGGCTCATGCCGCGCGCGGTGGACACGTCGGTGTTCTCCACCCGGGCGTCCACGCCGATCGAGCGCAGCGCGTCCTCGGCGGTCATCTTCAGCATCAGGCTGGACCCCATACCGACCCCGCACACCGCGAGGATCTCCAGTTGCCGGTCCAGTGCCATGTCGGTCTCCTTCTCGTTTCGGATGCGCGCCGTCAGGGCTTCTCGGCCGAGACGGCGCCGCCGGTCTTCTCCGGGCCGTCGCCGGCCTCGCCGTCCTCCACCGCGCGGCGCTTCTCCCCGCGGTGGACGAGCAGCAGCGTCGCGGCGGTCGCGGCGAGCGCCGCCACCGGCACCAGCCACACCGTGCCGGTGCCGAGCACCGGGTCGGCGGCCTTCAGCAGCCACGCGATCGCGTACCAGTCCGGGTCGGCCAGGGTGGCCAGCTCCGGCGCGGTCTTCTCGAACAGTCCCCAGGTGACGGCCTGCCCGATCGCCAGCATCAGGCCGCTGACCACGCCGCCGAGGACGGCGCCGCGCCAGCCCGCCACCACGTTGCCGAACAGCCCGGCCGCGCCGCCCACGAAGAACAGCATGATCATGGGCGGGACGAGCGTGAACCAGCCGGCCGCGGCGAAGACGCCCAGGCAGGCCAGGAACACCACGGTGGAGGCCACGAAGCCGAGCATGACGGCGGTCGGCGCGACGGGGAAGACGGTCGGCGCGTCCAGCGCGGGCCGGGTGCCCGGGATGATCCGGTCGCTGAAGCCCTTGAACGCGGGGACGATCTCGCCGAGGAACATCCGCACGCCGAACAGCAGGATCGCGATGCCGCCCGCGAAGCGCAGGCCGACCAGCAGCGCCCAGACCCACGGCGACAGCTTGGCGTCCATGGCGGCGGCGGCCTCGTTGACGACCTTGTCGTCGGCGAGCGCGACCCCGATCAGCATGATCACGCAGATGATCAGGGCGGTGCTGACGTTGACGTCCTTGAAGAACGACAGCTGCCGCGGCAGCTTCAGCTTCTCGGTGTCGTGCTTCTCCCGGCTGCCCAGCGGGCGCGCGGCGTAGCCGGTGATCAGCGCGGCCAGCGAGCTGGTGTGCGCGAAGCCGAACCGGTCGTCCGGCATGACGCGGCGCATCAGCGGGCGCATCCACAGCGGCTGCAGCGTCCAGTACGCGGCGACGAACCCGGCGCCGCACAGCACGAGCGTGAGCTGGTTCGAGCCGGGCGCGACCGTCACCAGCGACGCCACGGTGACCGTGCTGATCCAGAACATCAGGTGCCCGGTCAGGTAGAGGTACCGGGCCGCCGGGAAGATCCGGACGATCACGACGTGCAGCAGGAACGCCACCGTGATCACCAGGGCGATCGTGCCGCCCTGGTCCTGCAGGAACCCGTCCAGCGTGCGGTCCGCCTGCGGCGGATCGGTGTTCATCGCGCTCGCCAGCACCGTCTGGAAGCTGGTGAGCCCGCCGCTGAAGATCTCGATGCCGATGAAGAGGATCACCACGCCGATCGTCGCGCGCAGCGCGCCGGCGAACACGTCCTCGAAACGCTTGCGCTGGAGGATCAGCCCGGCGAGCGTGATGAGCCCGATGAGGATGGGCACCTGGCCGAACACGTTGTCCGCCAGGAAGGTGAGGATGTCCTTGATGACGTCCATGGTGAGATCGCCTCACTTCTCGGGGGTGGGTGGTGCGCTGTCGCCCCCGTCAGCGCGGGTGGCCGGTCCCGGGCGGGGCCCGGGGGACGCCGGTCGTTCGTGGTGGGTGCGTCGCATCTCGTGGGTCGGTGGGTCGGCCGGCCCCGGCGGGCGGGACCGGAGGTCGGTCAGTGGGCGGGCGGCCGCAGGTCGAGCTCCAGCCGGTAGCGGTCGCCGCGGTAGACCGACCGGACGTACTCCAGCGGCCTGCCTCCGGCGTCGCGGGTGACCCGCTCGAACAGGAACGCCGGCATGTGCACCGGCACGCCCAGCTCGGCGGCCTCCTCCTCGGTGACGACGGTCGGCTCGATCGTCTCGGTGCCCGAGGCGATCTCGACGCCGTCGGCGCGCAGCAGCTCGTAGAACGAGCCGCCTTCGAGGTCTTGGCGCCGCAGGTCCGGCAGCAGGGCCCGCGGCATGTACAGCGTCTCGATCGCCATCGTGGCGCCGTCCGCGAGCCGGAGCCGCCGAATGGTAAATACCTCTTCGGCCGGTGACAGGGCCAGGCGTCTGCCGATCCGCGCCCCCGCGGTCTCCGTGCGGAACGACAGCACCCGGCCCCCGGGCCGCATCCCGCGCCGGATCATGTCCTCGGTGAACGAGGACATGGTCAGCGGCACGGCGATCCGGGGCTCGGCGACATAGGTGCCGCTGCCGTGCCGGCGGTTCAGTCGCCCCTCGGCGACCAGACCGTCGATGGCCTGCCGCAACGTCGGGCGGGAGACGCCGAGCTCCGTCGCCAGCCGGCGCTCGGACGGGAGCGCGTCGCCGACGTCGAGCCCGTCCAGCATCTCCAGCAGCCGACGCTGCACGGTCTGCCGCTTCGTGTGCCCGGAACGGGCCTCACCGGCGGAACGCAACGATCCGACCTCCTGCCCTGCCCATGTCGTGTGGCCACACGTTATGTCCCGCACCGGAATTGGTCAATACCACTTTGTCGATGTTTGCCATGGCGGGCGACCCCGTCCGCGGTTTACGGTCGCCCCGATCGTCGGAAAGACGGCGGAGCGCCGCGCGCGGGGCGCGCGGCGAGGAAGGCGGCGAGATGAGAAGAGTCGTGCGGGGCGCCCTGGCGGTGGCGTCCCCCCTGGTCCTGGCGGCGACGCTGTGCGCCGTCCCGGCCGAGGCGAGCGGGCCGCCCGGGCACCGGGACGGGTGGCGGCTGGTCGCCGCCGAGTCGTTCGACCGGAACCTCGACAGCAGGCGGCAGCCCTGGTTCCGGGACGGCGACGGCCCGTCGAGTCCTTACAACGTCGACATGTACGACAACGACGGCGCCTACTTCGACACCGTCGGCGGCCCCGCGTTCCGCGAGCAGCTCGCGAAGATGGAGACGTACCGGCAGTCGTTCACGTTCGGCAAGCGGGGCTGGCTGACGGCCGAGCTCGCGGCCCGCGACGCCGACGGCGACGGCCGCCCCGACGACCCGCCGACGCTCACCTCGGGGAAGGGCGTCGCGCGGATGGCGGAACCCGCCCACCAGGGCGGCGTCGTGATCCGCTCCACCCGCGACCTGCCCGCCGAGTACCGCGTCGAGATGACGCTGCGGGGCCTGGACTTCGGCGGCGAGCGCAACGGGGTGTGGGACTACCCGGACGGCCGGATCAACGGCTACTCGCCCGACGGCTGCAAGACGAACTTCCCCTGGGCGTCCGGCGGGGACTTCTCCCGGCCCGAGTGCGAGTGGGCGGACGTCCGCACCGACTCCAACGGCTTCTACTACATGTCGATCATGGACTACGAGCGGGTCGCGCCGCACAACAACGTGTTCGTCCACGCGCACCGCAAGGTCGCCATGGACGGCTACAACCGGTACAAGTACGACAAGGCGGGGCTGCGGTACTGCAACCCCGCGACCGGCGAGTACGAGCCGTACGAGGCCGGCACCGGCAACGGCGTCAACGCGCTGTTCATGACCGACGACCGCAGGTACGCCGCCATGCCCGGCACCGAGTACCTGATGGAGAGCGAGTGCGGGTTCGCCAAGGGCGGCGCGATCGTCTCGGCCGTCGACATGCGGCCCGAGCTGCTGCCCGACAAGCCGTACCGGTTCGCGATCGAGCGGCGCGACGGCGCGTACACGATGGAGATCTCGGGGGTCTTCGCCCACGTCGGCCAGACCACCTACCGCTACACCCGCGCCTTCGTCGAGGACGGGGAGCCCATCTGGCACTACAACCAGAAGCCGGAGGAGTACGACGGCCGGTTCAACGCCGACTGGACCTGGGAGGGCCCGGGCGGCACGCTCGTCGACCGCGACACCTGGCCCGCCGGGTCCGCCTACCCGGACCGATTCATGATCGGAGATCCGCACATGAACTTCTACGAGGGCGGGGCCAAGGTGGACGACGTCCGCCTGTACGTCCCGCGCCGGTGAGCCCGCGCCGGTAGGACCGGGTCCGCGGGACCGGCCGGAGGGACCGCGCCGACACGTCCGCGCAGGCGGGGCATCGCCTATATCGTGGGCCCCATGACGGCGCGACCACGCATCGCGGCTCCGCGCCGGGGGGCCGCGTGACCCGCCCGGCCATCGAGCCGGACGCGCCGGGCCGGCCGCCGGAGCCGTCCCTCGCCGACCCGTGCGACGCGCGGGAACCGGCGGGGGAGCGGCTGCACGGCGGCGGACCCGGCCCCGGCCTGGACGTGTTCCTGTCCGGCCGGGTCTTCATGGACATGATCTTCACCGGGCTGCCGGGGCTGCCGCCGCCCGGCACCGAGATCGTCACCGACGGGCTCGGCTCGGCGCCGGGCGGCGTCGCGAACATCGCGGTCGCGATGAGCCGGCTCGGCCTGCGCGTCGGCCTCGCCGCGCCGTTCGGCGACGACATGTTCGGCTCCTACCTGTGGCGGACGCTCGCCGAGCAGGAGGGCGTCGACCTGCGGGCGTCCCGCCGCGTCCCCGGCTGGTCGACGCCGGTCACCGTGTCGATGGCCTACGACTCCGACCGCAGCATGGTCACGTTCGCGCGCCCCGTCCCGCCGCAGGCCGAGGAACCGCCGGGCGGCGCCCCGCCGGACGCCCGCGCCTGCTTCATCGACGTCGACCGGCCCGTCCCCCCGTGGGCGGCCGGCGCCCGCGAGCGCGGCGCGCTGATCTTCGCCGACCTCGGCTGGGACCCCACCGGCGCCTGGTCCGCCGAGGTCCTCGACCGGCTCGCGCACGTCGACGTGTTCCTGCCGAACGCCGCCGAGGCGATGGCCTACACCCGCACCGGCGACCCGCCGTCCGCCGCGGAGGCCCTCGCCGAGCGCGCGCCGGTCGTGGTCGTCAAGTGCGGCGCGGACGGCGCCATCGCGCTGGACCGCACCACGGGGGAGCGCGCCGAGGCCCCCGCCCTGCCCGTCCGGGCGCTGGACGCCACCGGCGCCGGCGACGTGTTCGCGGCCGGGTTCGTGTTCGGCACGCTCGCGGGGCTGCCGCTGGTCGAGCGGCTGCGGTTCGCGAACCTGTGCGCGGGACTGTCGGTCCGGCACCGCAGCGGTTCGCTCGGCTCGCCGTGCTGGGGCGAGATCGCCGCGTTCGGGGAGTCGGGCGAGGTGCCCGAGTCGGTCCTGGCCGACTACGCGTTCGTGGTCCCGTTCGTCCCGGACATGGCGGAGAACACGGTCGTCCGCGCCGAGCCCACCCTCCGCACCGACCCCTAGCGCCGGGCCCGGGCCCCCGCCGACGGACGGACCGGTCGGCCGCGGGGGCGGCGGGTCAGGCGGAGGCGATCGGCGGTCGGGTCGCGCGGTACTCCTGCGGGCTGACGCCGTGCTCCCGCTTGAACGCGGTGCTGAGCGCGAAGGCGGTGCCGTAGCCGACGCGCCGCGCCACCGTCTCGAGCGTCGCGTCGCTCTCCCGCAGCAGGTCGGCGGCCTGCGCCAGGCGCAGGCCGGTGAGGTAGGACATCGGCGGCTCCCCGAGCAGCCGCCCGAACCGCTGGGCCAGCGCCGCGCGGGACACCCCGACGCGGGCGGCGAGGTCCGCGACCGTCCAGGGGTGCGCCGGGTCGTCGTGCAGCAGCCGCATCGCCGGACCCACCACCGGGTCGCCGTGCGCGAGGTACCAGCCGGGCCGCTCCGCGCCGTCCCGCGCGAGCCAGGCGCGCAGCGCCGCGATGAGCAGCAGGTCCAGCAGCCGGTCGAGCACCACGTCCTGGCCGGGCTCGTCCTTGCCGAGCTCGTCGCCGAGCAGGCCGACCAGCGGGGAGTCCCAGGCGTCGCCGCGGACGATCGCGAGCTGCGGCAGCGCGGCCAGCAGCCGGCGGGTCACGGCCCCGCGCATCTGGTAGGTGCCGATCAGCATGACCGCCGACCCGTCCGGGTCGTTGCCCCAGGCCCGGACCCCGAGGTCCATCGCGTCCGACAGGCTCGTGCCGTCGGGCGTCGTGCACCGCTGGCCGGGGTGGATGACGATCTGCGGCGCGGTCGCCGGATCGTCGGCCATCGTGTACGGCTCCGGGCCCTTGACGAGCAGGACGTCCCCGGCCCGGACGGCGCGCGGCGCGTCCCCGTCGGGCAGCACCCACGCGTCGTCGCTGATCATCGCGACGAGCGTCAGCGGCGCTTCGTCCCGGATCCGCACCGACCACGGCGGGCTCAGCGTCGCGCGGAGCATGAACGCGCCGCGCGCCCGGGGGCCGTCGAGGAGGTCGGTGAGCGCGTCCACTCCGCCAGCCTAGACGCTCGCGAATGCGGGCGAGCTTCTCGACGATGGTGGCCGGACGGGCCCGCCGGTTGACTTGAGGACATGACGAACAGCGCACCGAACACCACGCCGGAAACCATCGACACGAAGATCGACACGGGCCTCACGCTGGTCCTGGGCGGCACCGGCAAGACCGGCCGCCGCGTCGTGGAGCGGCTGGAGGCCATGGACGTGCCCGTCCGGATGGGCTCCCGCGCGGCGGACCCGGCCTTCGACTGGACGGACGAGGCCGGCTGGCCGCGGGTCCTGCGGGACGTCGACGCCGTCTACCTCGCGTACGCCCCCGACCTGGCCGCCCCGGGCGCGCCGGACGCGATCCGGGCGTTCACCGCCGCGGCGCGGGACGCGGGCGTGCGGCGGGTGGTCCTGCTGTCGGGACGCGGCGAGGCCGAGGCCGTCGCCTGCGAGGACATCGTCCGCGCCTCGGGGCTGGAGTGGACGGTCGTCCGCGCGAGCTGGTTCGCGCAGAACTTCAGCGAGGACTACCTCCTCGACCCGGTCCGCGCCGGCGAGGTCGTCCTCCCGGCGGGCGACGTGCCCGAGCCGTTCGCGGACGCCGACGACATCGCCGACGTCGCGGTCGCGGCGCTCACCGCGGACGGGCACGCGGGGGAGGTGTACGAGGTGACCGGGCGGCGCGCCCTGTCCTTCCCCGAGGCGGTCGCCGAGATCGGCCGCGCGACCGGGCGCGACATCGCCTACGTGCGGGTCGGCGTCGCGGACTACGCCGCCGCGGTGCGGGAGCACGGTGTGCCCGGCGAGGTCGCGGACCTGCTGACGTACCTGTTCGGCACGATCCTGGACGGCCGCAACGGCGAGCCCGGCGACGGCGTGCGGCGCGCGCTCGGCCGGGAGGCCCGCGACTTCGCCGACTACGCCCGCGAGACCGCCGCCAGCGGCGTCTGGGACGCCTGATCCGCGCGCCCCGGCCCCGGCGGACCGGGGCCGGGGCGCCTCGCCGGACCTCCCCGACCTGAACGGAGAACCACCATGAAAAACCTGCTCACCGTCATCTGCGCCGCCGTGTCCATCGTGGGAGCCGCGGGCATGGCCGGAACCTTCTTCGGGTTCTCCACCGGCGTCATGCCGGGGCTGAACGCGGCCCGGCCGTCCGCGGCGATCGACGCCATGCAGGGCATCAACCAGAAGATCCAGAACCCGCTGTTCATCGCCATGTTCGTGCTGACGCCGGTCGTCGCCGCGGGGGCGGGGGTACTGCTGCTGACGCTCGACCAGAAGGCCGCGGCGATCCTGTTCTTCGCCGCCGCCGGCGTGTACGTCCTCGGCGCGCTGTTCCCGAGCTTCGCCGTGAACATCCCGCTGAACGAGACGCTGGACAAGGCCGAGATCCCCGCGGACCCGGGCGAGGCCGCGCGCGTGTGGGCCGACTACTCCGGCCGCTGGACGACCTGGAACTCCGTCCGGGCGGTCGCCGGCTGGGCGAGCGTGCTCGCGATGGCCGCGGGGGCCTACCTGTGGGGCCGGGACGCCTGACGCCGCCTACGATCACGGCATGAGCGGTCTCTATGCCATCAGCGACCTGCACGTGGGATTCTCCGACAACCGCGCGTTCGTGGAGGGGCTGCGCCCCGCGTCCGACGGCGACTGGCTGATCGTCGCCGGGGACGTCGCCGAGCGCTTCGACGACGTCGAGTGGACGCTGCGCACCCTGGCCGGGCGTTTCGCGAAGGTGATCTGGACGCCCGGCAACCACGAACTCTGGACGATCAAGGACGACCCCGTGGCGCTGCGCGGCGAGGCCCGCTACCGCCGGCTGGTGGACATGTGCCGCGCGCTCGGCGTCGCCACCCCCGAGGACCCCTACCCCGTGTGGACGGGCGACGGCGGCCCGGTGACGATCGCGCCGCTGTTCGTCCTGTACGACTACACGTTCCGGCCCGAGGGGGCCGCCACCAAGGAGCAGGCCCTCGAGATCGCGCACGAGGCGGGCGTCGTGTGCACCGACGAGGTCTACCTCCACCCCGACCCGCACCCCACCCGGGACGCCTGGTGCGACGCCCGCATCGCCTACACCGAGCGGAGGATGGCGGAGCTGGAGCCCGGCGCCCGGACCGTGCTCGTCAACCACTGGCCGCTGATCCGCGAACCCACCCGCGTGCTCTGGTACCCCGAGTTCGCCCAGTGGTGCGGCAGCGAGCGCACCGCCGACTGGCACGTCCGGTTCGGCGCGGTGTCGGTGGTGTACGGGCACCTGCACATTCCCCGGACGATCTGGGCGGACGGCGTCCCGCACGTCGAGGTGTCGGTGGGCTACCCGCGCGAGTGGCGGAAGCACCGGGGCGCGCCGCCCGGCCCGCGCCGCGTCCTGCCCCCGCCCCGGGAGGACGCCGGCTAGCCGCCGTCCGCGCCGGGCCCGCCCGGCGCGCCGTTCCGCGGCCCGCGAAACGCGTCCGGCCCGGCCGGCCCGTCCGGGCCGTCCGCGCGGGGCGCGACGCCCCAGGCGGCGAGCGCCAGCAGCCGGTCGGCCGCGGCGGGCTCCTGCTCGGTGACGGTCGCGATGGCGCCCGCGAGCCGCAGCACGTCGGCGAAGTCGGCGCCGGGGGCGACGTCGCCCGCCTGCTGCGCGCGGACGAACAGCCGCTGGCCCGCGGCGCGCATCGCCCGCGAGGAGTCGAGCAGCGCCGACCGCTCGTCCCGCAGCGACACCACGGCCGACGCCGCCAGCCCGCGGAACGCCGTGACCCGCGCGATGAACGCGCGCAGCCAGGCGAGCAGGGCGTCGCCCGGGGCGGGCGAGTCCGCCAGCTCCCGGGCGCGCGCGGCGAGGTCGTCGTAGGCGCCCGCGAGGAGCGCCTCGAGCAGGTCCTGGCGGGTGGGGAAGTGCCGGTACAGGGTCCCGATGCCGACCTCGGCGCGCCGCGCGACGGCCTCCAGCGAGGCGCCCGCGCCCTCCCGCTGGAACACCTCGCGCGCGGCGGCGAGCAGCCGCGCGCGGTTGCGGCGCACGTCGGACCGCTCCGCGCGGGGGCGGGGCCGGGACGCGCCGTCGCTGGTCACCTTGGGTCCGCTGTCCTTTCGGCATGGGTGCGGTGTACGGCCGTTCCCACGGATTGGAACGGTCCTTCGATACTATCCGCGCCCTGCCGGAACCATGCGTCCGCCCAGCTCAACGTGCCCGCCGACGGTGCCGCTCCCGGTGCCGGCCGGCGGCCCGCCGCGCCGCCGGGAGCCCCCGCGGACGGCCGCGGGCCGGGCCGGCGGGAGCGGTGGACGCCCCGCGCCGGACCCGGCCCGCGGACCCGGTCAGCGAGTTCGATCGGCGAGCCCTATCAGCGAGCCCGGCCGAACCCGATCGGCGGACCGGTCAGGAGCCGTTCGGCGTGACCGGGAGGTACACGCGCCCCCCGGCGGCCTTGAACTCGCCCGCCTTCTCCCGCATCCCGGCGGCGATCGCCTCGGTGTCGCCCAGGCCGCGCTCGTCGGCGTACCGGCGGACGTCCCGGGTGATCTTCATCGAGCAGAAGTGCGGGCCGCACATCGAGCAGAAGTGCGCCGTCTTCGCCGGGGCCGCCGGCAGCGTCGCGTCGTGGAAGGAGCGCGCGGTGTCGGGGTCCAGCGACAGGTTGAACTGGTCCTCCCAGCGGAAGTCGAACCGGGCGTCCGACAGCGCGTCGTCCCACGCCTGCGCGCCCGGGTGGCCCTTGGCGACGTCCGCCGCGTGCGCGGCGATCTTGTAGGCGATCACGCCCGCCTTGACGTCGTCGCGGTCGGGCAGCCCGAGATGCTCCTTCGGCGTGACGTAGCAGAGCATCGCGGTGCCGTGCCAGCCGATCATCGCGGCGCCGATCGCCGAGGTGATGTGGTCGTAGCCGGGCGCGATGTCGGTGGTCAGCGGCCCGAGCGTGTAGAACGGGGCGCCGTCGCACCACTCCTGCTGGAGGTCGACGTTCTCCTTGATCTTGTGCATCGGGACGTGCCCGGGCCCCTCGTTCATGACCTGGTTGTCGTACTCGGCCGCGATGCGCGTCAGCTCGCCCTGAGTGCGCAGCTCCGCGAACTGCGCCTCGTCGTTGGCGTCGGCGATCGAGCCGGGCCGCAGCCCGTCCCCGAGCGACCACGTGACGTCGTAGGCAGCGAAGATCTCGCACAGCTCCCGGAAGTGCGTGTACAGGAAGTTCTCCTCGTGGTGCGCCAGGCACCACGCCGCCATGATCGACCCGCCGCGCGACACGATGCCGGTCTTGCGGCGCGCCGTCAGCGGGACGTACCGCAGCAGCACGCCCGCGTGGACGGTCATGTAGTCGACGCCCTGCTCGGCCTGCTCGATCACGGTGTCGCGGAAGACCTCCCAGGTCAGCTCGGCCGGGTCGCCGCCGACCTTCTCCACCGCCTGGTACAGCGGGACGGTCCCCACCGGGACGGGCGAGTTCCGCAGGATCCACTCGCGGGTGGTGTGGATGTCGCGGCCCGTCGACAGGTCCATGATCGTGTCGGCGCCCCACCGGGTCGCCCACGTCATCTTCTCCACCTCGTCCTCGATCGAGGACGCCACCGCCGAGTTCCCGATGTTGGCGTTCACCTTCACCAGGAAGTTCCGGCCGATGATCATCGGCTCGATCTCGGGATGGTTGACGTTCGCCGGCAGCACCGCGCGGCCCGCCGCCAGCTCGTCCCGGACGAACTCCGGCGCGACGCCCTCGCGCAGCGCGACGAACTCCATCTCGGGCGTGATCTCCCCGCGCCGCGCGTAGGCGCGCTGGGTGACGGCCCCGCCGGACGCCCGGCGCGGCCGCCGCGCGGGGAACGCCGCGCCCTCCCGCAGCGGATCGCCGGACCGGCGCCCGTCGTCCTCGGGGCGCGCGGCGCGCCCGTCGTAGGCGGCGGTGTCGCCGCGCTCGGCGATCCACGCGTCCCGCAGGGCCGGCAGGCCCCGGCGGACGTCGGTCTCGAAGGCGGGGTCGGTGTACGGTCCCGACGTGTCGTACAGGACCATGGCGTCGCCGTTGGTCAGCGGCACCTCCCGCATCGGCACCCGCACATCGGGCCGGGAGCCCTGCAGGTACGTCTTGCGGGCGGCCTGAACCACAGATTCGTTCACGACTCGATCTCTCCCTACGCCGGCATTACCCGGTCAGGTTCATGCGGTCAGCGGCCGTGCCAGCCGCTATCTCAGCCCGGTTCGCCGGGCCCCCGCGTCGGTCGTGATCGACGGTAACCCCTGCCGCCCCCGTTGCCGCAACCGGGGAGCATGGGGTAGACGCGCGCGTGCCGCCCCCGGTGACCGGGGGCGGCACGCGCGTCCGTTCCGCGGCGGGCGGGCCGCCGGCGTCCTACACCGCCGCCGGCGCTCCTCCCGCCGTCACGCGGGACGGGTCAGACCAGGCCGGTCAGACCAGGCCGGTCAGACCAGGCCCTGCGCGAGCATCGCGTCGGCGACCCGCTCGAAGCCGGCGATGTTGGCGCCGACGACGTAGTCGCCGGGGGCGCCGTACCGCTCGGCGGTCTCGAAGCAGGTGGCGTGGATGTCGCGCATGATCCGCGCCAGTTCGCTCTCGACCTGCGAGAACGTCCATGACTCGCGGCCCGCGTTCTGCCGCATCTCCAGCGCGCTGACCGCCACGCCGCCCGCGTTCGCGGCCTTCCCGGGCCCGAACGCCACGCCGGCGTCCTGCAGGATGTGGACGGCCTCGGGCGTCGTCGGCATGTTCGCGCCCTCCGCCACCGCCTTCACCCCGTTGCGGACGAGGATCCGGGCGGACTCGGCGTCCAGCTCGTTCTGGGTCGCCGACGGCAGCGCGATGTCGGCCGGCACGTCCCAGACCCGCCCCGCCGGGACGAACCGGGCCGAGGCGCCGCGCAGCTCCGCGTAGTCGGAGACGCGGCCCCGGTCGACCTCCTTGACGTGCTTGAGCAGGTCGAGGTCGATGCCCTTCTCGTCGACGACGTAGCCGCCCGAGTCGGACACGGTGATGACGTTCGCGCCGAGCGCCTGCGCCTTCTCGATCGAGTAGATGGCGACGTTGCCGGACCCGGACACCACGACCTGCTGCCCGTCGAGGTCCTCGCCGCGCCGCTTCAGCATCTCGGCGGTGAACAGGACGCTGCCGTACCCGGTCGCCTCGGTGCGGCCCGCGGAGCCGCCCCAGCCCTGCCCCTTGCCGGTGAGGACGCCGGCCTCCCAGCGGTTGGTGACGCGCCGGTACTGGCCGAACAGGAAGCCGATCTCGCGGCCGCCGACGCCGATGTCGCCCGCCGGGACGTCGGTGTGCTCGCCCACGTGCCGGTACAGCTCGGTCATGAACGACTGGCAGAACCGCATGATCTCGTCGTCGGACCGCCCGTGCGGGTCGAAGTCGCTGCCGCCCTTGCCGCCGCCGATGCCGAGCCCGGTGAGCGCGTTCTTGAAGATCTGCTCGAAGCCGAGGAACTTCACGATCCCCAGGTTCACCGTGGGGTGGAACCGCAGGCCGCCTTTGTACGGGCCGAGCGCGCCGTTGAACTCGACGCGGAAGCCGCGGTTGACGTGCACCCGGCCGGCGTCGTCCTGCCACGGTACGCGGAACATGATCTGCCGCTCGGGCTCGATCAGCCGCTCGATCAGCCTGCTCGCGGCCAGCCGCGGCCGCGCGGACAGCACGGCGGGCAGCGACTCGAGCACCTCGTGGACGGCCTGGTGGAACTCCGGCTCGCCGGGGTCGCGGCGCAGGACGCCGTCATAGGTCTCCTCGAGCGCGGCCAGGACGTCGGGCGAGCCGGGCAGACGGGGGGACAGGGGCATGTGGTGGTTCCTTTCGGCGAACGGTGATCGTGCGGGTACGCCGGCGACCGAGACGTTCACCTCCCGCGGCCCCATTGCCGGGACGCCACGGCCTCAAGCGGCCTTCTCACTCTAAAACGTGATCGCCGTACGCATGACGCTGCTAAGCTGTCCCGTTTGCCAACATCTGCGCCGTCAGGGACATTCCACGCCGCGCCGCCGCTCAAACCCGGTGCGCCGCCTCCGGAGCGGGCCGGATGCGCGGATCGCGGGGGGTCGGGGAAGATGGTCGCGTGGTGACCCTCTCCCGGCTCGGCGGACTTCCGAAACGCCTCGCGGGCGGCGGGACCGCCGCGCGCGACGCGGTCCTCGCGCTGCTGCTGGCGGCGGCGGCCGTCGCCGCGGCCCTGGCGTGGCCGGGCGTGCGGCCCCTCGACGCGCCCGGCGCCGTGCTGCTCGCCGCCGCGCACCTCCCGCTGGCCGCCATCCGGCGCCGCCCGGCCCCCGGGCTCGCGGTCCTGGTCGCCCTGGCGCTGGCGTACCACCTGCTGCAGTACCAGCACCACGCGCTCGTCCCGGCCGAGGTCATCGCGCTGTTCGCCTACGCCGTGTTCGGCCGGCGCGTGCGGGTCGTGCTCGGCGCGGTCGCGTCCCTGCTGGGGATCTGCGTCATCGGGATGGCGATGCGGGCCGGGGGGAGCGGCGTCCGGGAGCAGATCGCGGTGATCGAGGCCGTGGTCGCGGTGGCGATCGCGGTGCAGGTCTGGCGGTCGCACCGGGCCCGGCTCGCGGCGATCACCGAGCGCGCCGAGCGGGCCGAGCGGACCCGCGAGGAGGAGGCCCGGCGCCGCGTCGCCGAGGAGCGGCTGCGCATCGCCCGCGACCTGCACGACCTCCTCGCGCACAGCATCACCGTGATCGGGGTGCGGGCCGGCGCCGCCGCCCACCTCGTCCGCGGGGACCGGCCGCTGGACCGCACCGAGCTGGCCGACGCCCTCGCCTGCATCGCCGCGACGTGCCGGGACGCCCGCGTCGAGCTGCGCGGCACCCTGCAGGTCCTCCGCGGGACGGACGCGCCCGTGTCCGGGCGGCCGCCGGGGCTGGACGGGATCGGCGAGCTGGTGGCGGCCGCCCGCGGCGGCGGGCTCCGGGTGACGTTCGCGGACGGGTCGGCCGGGCCCGCCGGGGAGCGCCCGCCGCCCGACGTGGGCGTCGCCGCCTACCGGATCGTCCAGGAGGCGCTGACCAACGTCGTCAAGCACGCGGGCGCGGCGTCGGCGGACGTGCGCCTCACCCGCGCCGGCGGCGACCTCGTCGTGCGGGTCGCCGACGACGGGCGCGGCCTCGCCGCGGACCCGTCCGGCGGCCCCGGGGGCGGCGGGGGCGGGCCTTCCGGCTTCGGTGTGCTCGGCATGATCGAGCGGGCCCGCAGCGTCGGCGGGACGCTCGACGCCGGGCCCGCCCCCGGCGGCGGGTTCGCGGTCACCGCGGTCCTCCCCGCGGGCCGTCCGGCCGCTCCCGCCGGCACCCCCGCCGACAGCGCCGTCGAAACCTCCGCCGACACCTCTTCCTGACCTCGGGGGACGCTCCGCGCGACGTAACCGCCCTCACATGATCCGCGCCGGGGTCTTTCCAATGCTGACCTGTAAGGTCAACATCAAGGGCATGGGGGAGGCGAGCGCGCCGGTGAGCACGGAGACGGGGACGACGTCCGAGGCGGCCGAACGGGTCTTCACGGTGCCCAATGTGCTCAGCATGGCGCGGCTCGTGGGCGTCCCGCTGTTCCTGTGGCTGGTCCTGGTCGAGGCCGACTGGTGGGCGCTCGGCCTGCTGGTGGCGGCCGGGCTGTCGGACTGGCTGGACGGCAAGCTGGCGCGGGCGCTGAACCAGACCAGCAGGCTCGGCATGGTCCTGGACCCCGCCGCGGACCGGCTCTACATCCTCGCCACCCTCGTCGGGCTCACCATCCGCGAGATCATCCCGCTGTGGCTGGTCGCGCTGCTGGTCGCGCGCGAGGTCGCGATCGTGCCGATCGCGCCGCTCGTCCGGCGGCTCGGCTACAACGGGACGCTCCCGGTCCACTTCATCGGCAAGACGGCGACGTTCTGCCTGCTGTACGCGTTCCCGCTGCTGCTGCTGGGCGACCACGACGGCGGCGCGGCGACCGCGGCGAAGATCATCGGCTGGTCGTTCGCGATCTGGGGGACGGCCCTGTACTGGTGGGCGGCCGTCCTGTACTGGGCGCAGACGCGGCGACTCATGTCGGCCGGCCGCGGCTCGCCGCCGGGGCCGCCGGCCGGGGACGCTTCCGGTCCGCCGGGCGGCCCCTCGCGCGATCCGTCGCGCGCCCCCGCCGCGGGCCCCCCGGCCGGCGGCCAGAAGGGAGCGGAGACCCCCCGATGAAGGCCGTCGTGATGGCGGGAGGCGAGGGGACGCGGCTGCGTCCGATGACCGCCAACCAGCCGAAGCCCCTGCTCCCGCTCGTCAACCGGCCCATCATGGAGCACGTGCTGCGCCTGCTGAAGCGGCACGGGTTCACCGAGACCGTCGTCACCGTCCAGTTCCTGGCCGCGCTCATCCGCAACTACTTCGGCGACGGCGAGGAGCTCGGCATGTCGCTGAGCTACGCCACCGAGGAGATCCCGCTCGGCACCGCCGGCAGCGTCAAGAACGCCGAGGAGGCGCTGCGCGACGACCGGTTCCTCGTCATCTCGGGAGACGCGCTCACCGACATCGACCTGACCGACATGGTGCGCTTCCACGAGGAGAACGGCGCCCTCGTCACCATCGGGCTCAAGCGGGTCCCGAACCCCCTGGAGTTCGGGATCATCATCGTGGACGACGAAGGCCGCGTGCAGCGGTTCCTGGAGAAGCCGACGTGGGGGCAGGTGTTCTCCGACACCGTCAACACCGGCATCTACGTCATGGAGCCGGAGGTCCTCGAGCACGTCGCGCCGGGGGAGTCGGTCGACTGGTCCGGCGACGTGTTCCCCGAGCTGCTCGCCGCGGGCGCGCCGCTGTTCGGGTACGTCGCCGACTGCTACTGGGAGGACGTCGGCACCCACGAGAGCTACCTGAAGGCGCAGGCCGACATGCTGTCGGGGCAGGTCGGGATCGACCTCGGCGGGTTCGAGATGTCGCCCGGCGTGTGGGTCGCCGAGGGCGCCGAGGTCGACGCCGAGGCCGTCCTGAAGGGGCCGCTGTACATCGGCGACTACGCGAAGGTCGAGGCGGGCGTCGAACTGCGCGAGTACACGGTGCTCGGCAGCAACGTCGTCGTGAAGGAAGGCGCCTTCCTGCACCGCGCCGTCGTCCACGACAACGTGTTCGTCGCGCCCTCCACGAACCTGCGCGGCTGCGTGATCGGCAAGAACACCGACATCATGACGGGCGCGCGCGTCGAGGAGGGCGCGGTCGTCGGCGACGAGTGCGTCATCGAGGCCGAGGCGTACGTCTCCAGCGGCGTGAAGGTCTACCCGTTCAAGACGATCGAGGCCGGCGCCGTCGTCAACACCAGCGTCATCTGGGAGTCGCGGGGGCAGCGCAACCTGTTCGGGCCGCGCGGCGTGTCCGGCCTGATCAACGTGGAGATCACCCCGGAGCTGGCGGTGCGGCTCGCCAGCGCCTACGCGACCACCCTGAAGAAGGGCGCCACGGTCGTCACCGGACGGGACGTGTCGCGGGCCGCGCGCACGCTCAAGCGCGCGGTGATCAGCGCGCTGACGTCCAGCGCGATCAACGTGCGCGACCTGGAGGCCGCGCCGCTGACCGTCGCCCGGTTCGAGACCGGCCGCGCCGAGTCGGCGGGCGGGATCTACATCCGCACCACGCTCGGCGACCCGCAGGGCGTCGACATCCTCTTCCTGGACCCCGGCGGCGCCGACCTGTCGCAGGCCGCGCAGCGCAAGCTCGAGCGGGTGTTCGGCCGCCAGGAGTACCGGCGCGCGTTCCCCGGCGAGATCGCCGAGCTGACCTACCCGCCGCGCGTCGTCGAGACCTACATCCGCGAGCTGCTGCGCGGCGTCGACATCAGCGGCGTCCGCGAGGCCGGGCTCAAGATCGTCCTGGACTGCGCGGGCGGGGTGTCCTCGCTCGTCCTGCCCGCCCTGCTGGGGCAGATCGGCGTGGAGGTCCTCACCCGCAACCACGGCCTGGACGAGGCCAACCCCACCGAGACCCTCGCCGAGCGGATGCGCGACCTGGAGCGGCTCGGCGAGCTGGTGTCGTCGGCGCGGGCCGCGTTCGGCGTCCGGTTCGACCCGGTGGGGGAGCGGATCTCCCTGGTGGACGAGAACGGGCGGCTGGTCGGGGACGACCGCGCGCTGCTGGTCATGCTCGACCTGGTGGCCGCCGAGCGGCGCGGCGGGCGGGTCGCGCTGCCCGTCACCACGACCCGCGTCGCCGAGCAGGTGTGCCGGTTCCACGGCGTCCAGGTCGAGTGGACCTCCACGTCGCAGGACGTCCTCACCAAGGCCGCCGCCCGGCCCGGGGTGATCTTCGCGGGGGACGGCCGCGGCGGGTTCCTCATGCCGGAGTTCAGCGGCACCGTGGACGGGATCGCGGCGTTCGTCCGCCTCGTCGGGCTCGTCGCCCGCACCCGGCTGACGCTCTCGCAGATCGACCGCCGCATCCCCGACGCGCACCTGCTGCGCCGGTCCGTCCCGACGCCGTGGGCCGCGAAGGGCAGCGTCATGCGGCACATCGTGGAGGCCGCGGGCGCCCGGACGGTCGACACCACCGACGGCGTCCGCGTCGTCGAGGACGACGGCCGCTGGGCGCTCGTCCTGCCCGACCCGTCCGAGCCCGTCACGCACCTGTGGGCGGAGGGGCCCGACGCGGACGCCGCGCAGGCCCTGCTCGAGGAGTGGGCGGTCGTCGTGGAGCGCGCCGGGGCCTGACGGCCGCCGCGGCCCCGCCGGCGGGTCAGTCGACGGGGGAGTCGTCGGGGCTGCCCGCGGCGATGTCGGCGAGGACGCCGAGGGCCCGCTCCAGCCCGTCCGGGGGCGGCGACGCCAGCATCAGCCGGACCGCGCGCGGCGCCGCGCCGGCGCCGGCGGCGAACGCCGCGCCGGGCGTGACCGCGATGCCGCGCCGCCCCGCCGCCGCGACGAACGTCTCCGCGCGCCACGGCGCGGGCAGCTCCCACCAGCAGAAGTACGAGCGCGGGTCGGCGCGGACGGTCCCGTTCCCCGCCCGCCCCGCCGCCAGCCGCGCGGCCGCCGTCCGCTGCCGCTCCGCGGCGTCCGCCCGCTTCGCGCGGGCCACGGCGGCGGCCGTCCCGTCGGCGATCCACGCGGCGGCCGCCGCCAGCGCGAACCCGGCCGGGCCCCACGCCCCCGAGCGCAGCGCGCCGGCGACGCGCCCGCGCAGCTCCGGCGGCGCGACCGCGAACCCGACCCCCAGGCCGGGCGCGAGCCGCTTGGCGAGGCCGTCGACGGCGATCGTGCGGGCCGGCGCGAACGCCGCCAGCGGGGGCGGCCCGTCCTCGGCCAGGAACGACCAGACCCGGTCCTCGACGGCGTGGACGCCGGTCCGCTCGAGGACGTCCGCGATCTCCGCCCGCCGCCGCGCGGGCATCGTCGTCCCGGTCGGGTTGTGCAGCGTGGGCTGCAGGAAGACGGCCGCGAACGGGGTCCTGCGGTGCGCGTCGGCGAGCGCGTCCGGGCGCAGCCCGTGCCCGTCCGCCGGGACGGGGACGAGCGCGACGCCGAGCCGCGCGGCGGTCGCCCGGACCACCGGGTAGGTGAGCTCCTCCACCGCGAGCCGCCCGCCCGGCGGGACCAGCGCCGCCACCGCCCCCGCGATGGCCTGCCGGCCGCCCGCGGCGAACAGCACGTCGTCGGGCGCGGGCGTCCAGCCCGGCACGGCCAGCAGGGCCGCCGCCGCCTCCCGGACGTCCGGGGTCCCGGCGACGCGGGCCGGGACGAGCGCCGCTCCGGCCGCCCGCGCCAGCCCCGGCGCCAGCAGCGCGCCCTGCCCGGGCGCCACCGGGTGCCCCACCTCCAGGTCGACCGGCGCGGCGACCGGCTCGCCGAGCGCCGGGGCGGGCGCGGGCCGGGCCGCGCGGACGAAAGTGCCGCGCCCGACCTCGCCGACGACCAGGCCGCGCAGCGCCAGCTCCCGGTACACACGGCTCGCCGTGGACGGCGCGATGCCGCGCTCGCGGGCGAACGCGCGCTGCGGGGGCAGGCGGTCGCCGGGACGCAGCCGTCCGGCCGCGATGTCGGCGGCGACGGTGTCGGCCACACGCCGGTAGTCGTCCATTTGCCCGCCCTCACCCACATTGCACCGAGATCAATATCCGTATTGTGCCAGATTGCTCCGAGTTTTACGATCGGTGCAACACTCACGGCAGGAGCACCCATTGATCTCGTCCACCGCGGTGGCCGCCATCGCCCTCGTCTCCCTCGGACTGGTCCTCACCCCCGGGCCGAACATGATCTACCTGGTGTCGCGCTCGATCACCCAGGGCCGCCGGGCCGGACTGATCTCCCTCGCGGGCGTCGCCACCGGGTTCGTCGCCTACGTCCTCGCCGCGACCGCCGGGATCACCGCCGTGTTCGGGCTCGTCCCGCCCCTCTACACCGTCCTGAAGGTCGCCGGGGCGCTGTACCTGCTGTGGCTGGCGTGGCAGGCGGTCCGGCCCGGCGGCCGGTCGGCGTTCGAACCGCGGGAGCTCCCGGCCGACCCGCCGCGCCGGCTGTTCGCCATGGGCCTGGTCACCAACCTGCTCAACCCGAAGATCGCGATCCTGTACATGTCGCTGCTGCCGCAGTTCGTCGAGCCCGAACGCGGGCACGTCGCCCTGCAGAGCCTGCTCCTCGGGCTCGTCCAGATCAGCATCGCGATCACCGTGAACGCCCTCATCATGCTCGGCGCCGGAAGCTTCGCGGCGTTCCTCGCACGGCGCCCCGCCTGGCAGCGCGCCCAGCGGTACCTCCTGGGCTCCGTGCTCGCCGGGCTCGCCCTGCACGTCGGCCTCGACCGCTCCGGCCCCGCCGTCGCCCGCCCGTAGCCGCACCGGCGGAACCGGAGACGGCCGCCTCCGGACGCCCGCCGCGACCCGCTCCGGGCCGTCCTGCGGCGCGGGCGGCGGGACGGCGCGACGCGCAGCACCCGCACCACGGTGGCGTCCAGCAGGATCCCGAGGCCCGGCCCCGTCGCGAAGACCTTCACCTCGATGACCGGCGCGGCGGCGGCGACGCGAACGCCGGGAACAGGACGAGCGCCGCGCTCGTCACCGGCCGCCGTCCGGCCGATCCCCTCGACGACCGCCGCCTCGGTGGACCGGTGCGCCCGCGCGCACGGCGGGCGGGCGGCCGCGGCGGACGTCCCCGGCGGCGGGGCCGTCCCGACCGTCGCGCCGCCGATCGGGGAAGCCGGGGAGAAGGACGGGGAAACGGCCGCGGACGTGACCCTTCCGACAAGTTGATCACCCTGGGCGCGAGGACCGCCCCGGGCGCGATACGGTCGTGTCCTGAGGGGAACACGGGGGACGTGGTGGACCGGAGACCCGGCCGGTGCGTCATGACCGGAGGCGTGCCGCGCGGCGGCATGGACCTGCGATCATCGGCGGCGGTAGTTTGGGTCTCGCCGGCCCCGGTTGACCCCTCGGGTCATACCCGCGTAAGTTGCGGCGACCGTCGGTTGCGGCGACCGTGGCGAGCGCGGGCGGTGAGGATGGACCGTGGTCGGGGGCGGGTCCCCGGCGTGGGTTGGTTGAAGGATGCGCGTGACGCGCGCGGCTCCCGCGGCGAGCGGAGGTCCGCGAGCGGCACGCCGAGGTAGGAGGCCGAGCCGATCGATGCCGAGCGTCTACTGCACGCAGTGCGGTCACGCCAACCCGGATGATGCCCGCTTCTGCTCCTACTGCGGCACCCCGCTGACGCGGAACGCGCCGCCCCCTCGCGAGTCGCCCGGCGAGTCCACGTCCACGATCTCCATCGGAGGGATCGAGGCGCTGGACGCCGACACGGGCGCCGAGGAACCGCCCGTCCCGTCCGACCAGATGGGCGTGGACGCGCTGCCTCCCGGCACGGCGCTGCTCGTGGTCAAGCGCGGCCCGAACGCCGGCAGCCGGTTCCTGCTCGACCAGGACCGCACCTCCTGCGGCCGGCACCCCGAGAGCGACATCTTCCTGGACGACGTCACCGTCTCCCGCAAGCACGCCGAGTTCCTCCGCCAGGGCGGGACGTTCTCCGTCCGCGACGTCGGGGCCCTGAACGGCACCTACGTCAACCGGCAGCGGATCGACCACACCGCCCTCGCGGGCGGCGACGAAGTCCAGATCGGCAAGTTCCGGCTGGTCTTCCTCACCAACCCGCAGCACGGCTGACGAGCCGGCGATCCGGAGGCGAACCTGACGCGGCCATGACGGGACCACGATGGGAGGGGCCTTGAACGCGCAACCGGCCAGGTCCCTGATGACGATAGGGGACGTCCTCGGGCTGCTCCGGCCCGAGTTCCCCGACATCACCATCTCCAAGATCAGGTTCCTGGAGTCCGAGGGGCTGATCGAACCGCAGCGCAGCCCCTCGGGCTACCGCAAGTTCGGCGCCGGAGACGTCGAACGCCTCCGCTTCGTCCTCACCGCGCAGCGCGACCACTACATGCCGCTGCGCGCGATCCGGCAGCACCTCGAGGCCCGCGACCGCGGCGAGGCGGTCCCGCCGCTGGGCGCCCGCCGCCCCGAGCCCGACCGGAGCCGCCCCCGCACCCTCGTCGCCGCCGACGCGACCGCCGAGACCGCCGCCGTCCGGCTCACCCGCCGCCAGCTCCTCGACGGCGCCGGGATCGACGAGGCGCTCCTCGGCCGCCTGGAGGAGTACGGGCTGATCCGCCGCCGCGGCGCCCACTACGAGGCGGAGGCCCTCACCGTCGCCCGCGCCGCCGCCGCGCTCGGCGACTACGGTTTCGAGGTGCGGCACCTGCGGGCCGTCAAGGCCGCCGCCGACCGGCAGGCCGGGCTCATCGAGCAGACCGTCGCGCCCCAGCTGCGCCGCCGCAGCCCGGACGCCCACGAGCAGGCCGCCGAGACCGCCCGCGAGATCGCCGCGCTGTCGGTGAAGCTGCACGCCGCCCTGCTGTCGGCGAGCCTCCGGGAAAGCCTCGACCACTGATCACCCGCGCCTCGCAGGATTTTGCCGCCCCCGGGGCGCGGCGTTCCGTCCGAACCTGGGTGTACGTTGGCTACAGGGCTCGGGTTTCGGGCTCGGCGGGACTCGGTCCGGCCGCACGCGGATGATCGAGACAGCGAACGAGCAGGGAGCCGCAGTGAAGCAGATGGAGGTCGTCGGCGTCCGGGTCGAGATGCCCTCCAATCAGCCGATCGTCCTGTTGAAGGAGACGGAGGGCGAGCGGTACCTGCCCATCTGGATCGGGGCCGTCGAGGCCACGGCGATCGCCTTCGCCCAGCAGGGCGTGCTGCCCGCGCGCCCCCTCACCCACGACCTCTTCCGCGACGTCCTCGACGCGCTGAGCGTCCAGCTGAGCACCGTGAACATCACCGCGCTCCGCGAGGGCATCTTCTTCGCCGACCTGGTCTTCTCCAACGGCGTGGAAGTCAGCGCCCGGCCGTCCGACTCCATCGCGCTCGCCCTGCGCACCGGCGCCACGATCTTCGCCAGCGAGGACATCCTCGAAGAGGCCGGCGTGGCCATCCCGGACGAGCAGGAGGACGAGGTCGAGAAGTTCCGCGAGTTCCTCGACACCATCACCCCCGAGGACTTCGGCCGCGCCGGCTGACCCGGCGCCGCGCCTCCCGCGGGCCCGCACGGTCCCGTCGGCGCGCTCCCGCGCGGGGCGGAGGCGCACCGCTGACCCGGGCTTCACGAACCCGCTCAACGATCTTGAAAGACGCGGGGTCGTTTGCGCCGCCGCAGCGGGGTAGGTACGCCTGGGACGGGGGCGCCCGTGGGGAATATCACTCCGCGAGGTATATTCGAGGTCTGACGCCATTGGTCGTACATCGTCCTGGGAGTTGGCGGTTTCCGGGGGGCGTCCGGCGGGGTAGGACCGCAGTGGCGGAAAAGGTGCGCGGTTTGCCCACGTGAAGCCGGTTCATCCGGGCATGCGACGCGCCGACGGCGAACGTTGACCACACCCTGACCGGCACCTACCGTGCTGGTGGAACACCCGTGGTGTAATTCGTCAAACCCCCTTGACGAACCGGCACGGGCTGATAGAAGCCGGAGGTCCGCGTGGCGGTGAGCAGCGGCGAGGGCAAGGCCACCCCCGACAGGCACGTCGCGTCCCGGCGCGCCGGAGAGCAGGGCCTGCTCTTCGACACGCGGGTGTCGGCTCCGCCGGAGGACGTCGGCTACCGCGGCCCGACGGCCTGCTCGGCGGCGGGCATCACCTACCGCCAGCTGGACTACTGGGCCCGCACCAAGCTCGTCGAGCCCAGCGTGCGGTCGGCGCACGGATCCGGCAGCCAGCGGCTGTACAGCTTCCGCGACATCCTGGTCCTCAAAGTCGTGAAGCGGCTCCTGGACACGGGCGTGTCGCTGCAGCAGATCCGCACCGCCGTGACCCACCTGCGCGACCGCGGCGTCCAGGACCTCGCGCAGATCACGCTCATGAGCGACGGCGTCAGCGTCTACGAGTGCACCTCGCCCGACGAGGTCGTCGACCTCCTCCAGGGCGGGCAGGGCGTGTTCGGCATAGCGCTGGGACGGGTGTGGCAGGAGGTCGAGGGGAGCCTCGCCGAACTGCCCGCCGAACGGGCCGCCACCAGCGACCGCGACGACCACCCCCACGACGAACTCGCCGACCGGCGGCGCGCCCGCCGCACCGGCTAGCCGCACGTCCCACCGCACGGCCCACCGCACGTCAGGCCGCACGTGAGGCCGCGGCTAGAGCGACTCCTTGCGCTGGAGGTACGCGAACGCCGCCCAGCCGGGCAGCACCGGCAGCCACAGCGTCAGCAGGCGGTACAGCAGGACGGCCGACGCCGCCGTCTCCGCCCCCAGCCCCGAGATCGTCAGCGCCAGCGTCAGCGCCCCCTCCACCGCGCCGAGGCCGCCGGGCGTCGGCACCGCCGACCCCACCGCGTTCGCCGTCAGGAACACCACCACCACCGTCGTCCACGGCAGCGAACCGCCGAACGCGCGGATCGAGGCGTCCAGGCACAGCACGAAGCCCACCGTCAGCAGCAGCGAGCCGCCGATCCCGGTGAACAGCTTCCGCGGCGACTGCAGGACGTCCACCAGCCGCGGCACCACGCCCGAGAACATGCTGCGCAGCCGGCCGGTGACCACCCGCCGCACCCGCGGGATCGTCATCGCCAGCCCCGCGACCAGCCCGATCAGCAGCACCGCGACCACGACGGTGCGGGACGGCGCCAGGTCCTTCGTCGCCGTGCCCGTCGACCCGGTCAGGAAGCCGAACAGCACCAGCAGCAGGACGTGCACCACCAGCCCGACGAGCTGGGACGCGCCGACGCTCGCCACCGCCGGGCCCGGCCGGACGCCCGACCGCTGCAGGTACCGGGTGTTGACCGCGACGCCGCCGACCGCCGCCGGCGCCACCAGCTTCACGAACGACGCGGCGACCTGCACCAGCACCGTCCGCCACAGGGGGAGCCGTTCGGGGACGAAGCCCATCAGCATGAACGCCGCCGCCAGGTAGGTCAGCGCCGCCCCGCCGAGCGCCACCCCCGCCCACCACCAGGTCGCCTTCGCGACCAGCTGCATCAGGTCGACGCTGCCGAACTGCGGGATCACGATGTAGGCGGCGATCGACAGCGCCACCATGCTGAAGATCGTTCGCGGCCGGAACCGCTCCAGCCGGACGGGCGCGGCCTCCGACTCGGGCTTCAGCCGGGCGATCTCCTCCCGGATGCGCGGCAGCAGCTCCCGGTCCCGCCGCACCGCCTGCCGCGTCGCCCGGGACAGCGCCACCCGCTGCAGCATCGGCACCGCCGCCGCCAGCGCCTCCTCGCCCAGCACCGGCACCGCCGTCCGCACGGCGCGCTCCGGGCCGACCCGCAGCGCCAGGGTCGTGAGCAGCTGCGCGAGGTCGAGCCGCAGCGCCAGGTCGCCCGCCGCGATCTCCCCGGACCACAGGTCGACGAGGTGGGCGGCGCCGTCGTCGCCGACCAGGACCGCGTCCTCCTCCAGGCGGCGGTGCGCCAGCCGGCCCTTCTGCAGCAGCCCGAACTGCCGCCACACGTCCGTCAGCAGCTCGTCGGTGACCTCCTCCGCGGGGACGTCGCGCAGCCGCCGCCCCGGCACGTGCTCGTACGCGAGCAGCGCCGCCTGCGTCCCCACCTCGAGCGTGCCGACCAGGCGCGGGGTGCGGGCGCCCGCCGCGGCGGCGGCGTACGCGGTGAGCGACTCCTGCTCCAGCGACCGGCGCAGCGACCGCAGCGTCCGCCCGGTCGTGGTGCGCCGCAGCCGCAGCATCCGCCACAGCCGGTACGGCAGCCCGGCGGTCTGCTGGTCGCGGTCCAGGACCCGCAGCTCCAGATGCCAGGCCCCGGTGCCCCCGCCGGACGCCGGGACCGGGTCGGCCCCGGCGGGGGAGGAGGCCAGCAGGACGCCGTAGCGGCGCGCCTCCTCGCCGCCGTCCGCGGGATCGTCGAGCCGCGCCGCCCGCCGCGGGCACAGCCCCAGCCGCTCCAGCGCCGTCACCACCGTCATGCCCGTCGGGCGCGGGTTCGGGGTGCCGACCGCGTACAGGGTGCCGTGCCCGATCGCGCGGCCGAGGAAGTACGTCGCCGCGAGCGCCGACACCGACGCGTAGGCGGCGGTCAGGCCGGTCAGCGCGGCCAGCCCGATCATGGACCAGGTGGCCGTCTGCCAGCGGATCCGCCCGGCCATCCCGACCACGCTGACGAACGCGATCACCGGGGCGATGTCGGTGTGCACGGGGGCCGTGTCGGTGCCGCCCCAGATCAGCGAGTCGAGCACGCCGCCGGGCGCGGCCTGCACGACCAGGTCGTCCAGGGTGATGGTGACGGCGAGCGCGATCATCGCGGCGAGCAGCGCGATGGCGACCCGCATGCCGTCCTTGTGGAACAGCCGCTCGACGGCGAACGCGATCGGCACGGCCAGCACGCCGAAGCTCGACGCCAGGGTGGCCAGCGCCAGCAGCAGCTGGGGCGCGTGGGCGGTGCCCTCGGCGATGTCGGTCTGGATGCCGTGCGTGGTCTGCTGCGCGAACGACACCAGCAGCATGACCGCGGCCAGCCCCGCGCAGGAGACGCCGAACCGGATCGCGTCGGACGGGCGGCGGATGCGGTCCGGCTGCGCGGGCTCGTCGACGGGCACGCCCGCGGACGCGCCCCGCCTCGGGCGCACCGCCTCGTCGTGCGTCCGCGTCACCCGTCCCCGCTCCGGCCGTCCGGCGTGCTGATCGGCGTTCCGGCGATCAGCGTTCCGGTGCTCAGTGTTCCGGTGATCAGCGTCCCAGAACCGGCCGCGCTCGGTCGAGCGGCGGACCCCCGTCCGGCCGTCGCTCCGTCCACCCGTCGCCCCTCGTCGTCCGTCCCGCCGCGTGCCCGGCGGGGCGGTCATATCGTACTGTCCGGGGTACTCGCCGGTACGGCACCGGCGCCGAGGTCACGGCGGTGGAGATCCCGTTCCGGCACCGGGACGATCGCGGGCCGCCGCGGTTGGGTAGGGTTTGTCCCGGACATGCCGTCGACCCTGTGCGGGAGAGACCTCACGCAGCCGGCGTGGGGCGCCGAAGGGGCAACCTCCCCGGAACCTCTCAGGCAAAAGGACCGCTCGGGCGAGGCACCTCTGGAAAGCAGGCGTCGATCCCGGCGGAACGGGAACGGCGGCTCACCGAAGGGGAAACCCCGCGCGCGCGGGTGAAGCTCTCAGGTGCCGATGACAGAGGGGGAGACCGGCCGTCGGCCCGCGCGCCGTCGGTGGACCTGAGCGACCGCAGCTGCCAGGAGGCTCCTCCATGACCGCCCAGTTCTTCGCCCCCGTGGCCGCGCCGCAGCATCCCCGCGCCGCGTTCGCCGACCGGCACATCGGGCCCTCCCAGGCCGACCGCGACCGGATGCTGGCCGCGATCGGCTACTCGGGCGCGGAGGCGCTGATCGACGAGGCGGTCCCCGCCGCGATCCGCACCGGCCGCCCGCTGGACCTGCCGCCCGCGCTGAGCGAGACCGCCGCGCTCGACCGGCTCCGCGAGCTCGCCGCCCGCAACACCGTCCTCACCTCCATGATCGGCCTCGGCTACCACGGGACGACCACGCCGGGCGTGATCATGCGGAACATTCTGGAGAACCCCGGCTGGTACACCGCCTACACCCCGTACCAGCCGGAGATCTCGCAGGGCCGCCTGGAGGCGCTGCTGAACTTCCAGACCGTCGTCGCCGACCTGACCGGGCTGCCGGTCGCGAACGCCTCCATGCTGGACGAGGGCACGGCCGCCGCCGAGGCGATGGCGCTCGCGCACCGCGCGTCCCGGCGCAAGGAGCCCGGGCGGTTCCTCGTGGACGCCGACGCGCTCCCGCAGACGATCGAGGTCGTCCGCACCCGCGCCGTCCCGCTCGGGATCGAGGTGGTGGTCGCCGACGTGTCCGGCGGGCTGCCCGACGGCGACTTCTTCGGCGTGCTGCTGCAGTACCCGGGCGCGTCCGGTGCCGTCCGCGACCTGGCGCCGCTGTCCGCGCGGGCCCGCGAGCGGGGCGCGACGGTCGTCGTCGCCGCCGACCTGCTCGCGCTGACGCTGCTGCGCCCGCCGGGGGAGTCGGGCGCCGACAT
Source organism: Actinomadura sp. WAC 06369 (assembly GCF_003947565.1). Taxonomy (NCBI): domain Bacteria; kingdom Bacillati; phylum Actinomycetota; class Actinomycetes; order Streptosporangiales; family Thermomonosporaceae; genus Actinomadura; species Actinomadura sp. WAC 06369. The sequence goes on from NZ_QHJN01000017.1 coordinate 57,739, forward strand.
CGCGGTCGGGTCCGCGCAGCGGTTCGGCGTCCCGTACGGCTTCGGCGGCCCGCACGCCGGGTACATGGCGGTCGCCGACGACCTGCGGCGGCAGCTGCCCGGACGGCTCGTCGGCGTGTCCGTCGACGCCGACGGGTCGCCCGCCTACCGGCTCGCCCTGCAGACCCGCGAGCAGCACATCCGCCGCGAGAAGGCCACCAGCAACATCTGCACCGCCCAGGTGCTCCTCGCGGTGATGGCGAGCATGTACGCCGTCTACCACGGCCCCGAGGGGCTCGCCGCGATCGCGCAGCGCGCGCACCGCCGGGCCGCCGAGCTCGCCGACGGGCTCCGCCGCGGCGGCGTCGAGGTCGTGCACGGCGCGTTCTTCGACACCGTCCTCGCCCGCGTCCCCGGCCGCGCCGCCGAGGTCGTCGCCGCCGCCCGCGGGCGCGGCGTCAACCTGCGGCAGGACGGACCCGACCGCGTCGGCGTCGCGTGCGACGAGACGACGCTGCCCGAGCACGTCGCCGCCGTCCTCGAGGCGTTCGGCGTCGACGCGGGCGCCGCCGGGGACGCGGACGGCGCCGCCGAGGCGCTCCCCGACGGGCTGCGGCGGGAGAGCCCCTACCTGACGCACCCCGTCTTCCACGCGCACCGCTCCGAGACCGCGATGCTGCGCTACCTGCGCCGCCTCCAGGACAAGGACATCGCCCTCGACCGGTCGATGATCCCGCTCGGCTCCTGCACGATGAAGCTGAACGCGACCGCCGAGATGGAGCCGATCACCTGGCCGGAGTTCGCGAACGTCCACCCGTTCGCGCCGCTGGACCAGGCCGCCGGGTACGTCGAGCTGATCGGGGAGCTGGAGGCGAACCTCGCCGAGATCACCGGCTACGCGAAGGTGTCGGTGCAGCCGAACGCCGGGTCGCAGGGCGAGCTGGCCGGGCTGCTCGCCATCCGCGGCTACCACGCGTCGCGCGGCGAGCGGCACCGCGACGTCTGCCTGATCCCGTCGTCCGCGCACGGCACCAACGCCGCGAGCGCCGTCATGGCGGGGATGCGCGTCGTCGTCGTGAAGTGCGACGAGGGCGGCAACGTCGCCCTGGACGACCTGCACGCCAAGATCGAGAAGCACGGCGACCGGCTCGCCGCGATCATGGTGACGTACCCGTCCACGCACGGCGTGTTCGAGGAGACGATCACCGAGGTGTGCGGGGCCGTGCACGCGGCGGGCGGCCAGGTCTACGTGGACGGCGCCAACCTCAACGCCCTCGTCGGGCTCGCCCGTCCCGGCGAGTTCGGCTCGGACGTCTCGCACCTCAACCTGCACAAGACGTTCTGCATCCCGCACGGCGGCGGCGGGCCGGGCGTCGGCCCGGTCGGCGTCCGCGAGCACCTCGCGCCGTTCCTGCCGAGCCACCCGCTGCGGCCGGAGGCCGGACCGTCCGACACCGGCGTGGGGCCCATCTCGGCGGCGCCGTGGGGCTCGGCGGGCATCCTGCCGATCTCGTGGGCGTACATCGCGATGATGGGCCCGGACGGGCTGCGCGCCGCCACCGAGGGCGCGATCATCGCCGCGAACTACCTCGCCGCGCGCCTCGCCCCGCACTACCCCATCCTCTACACGGGCCGGAACGGGCTCGTCGCGCACGAGTGCATCGCCGACCTCCGCAAGATCACCAAGGAGACCGGGATCACCGCGGAGGACGTCGCCAAGCGGCTCATCGACTACGGCTTCCACGCCCCGACCCTGTCGTTCCCGGTCGCCGGCACCCTGATGATCGAGCCGACCGAGAGCGAGGACCTCGCCGAGCTCGACCGGTTCTGCGACGCGATGATCGAGATCCGGCGGGAGATCCAGCGGGTCGCCGACGGCGGCTACGACCGCGACGACAACCCGCTGAAGAACGCGCCGCACACCGCCGCGCAGCTGATCGCCGACGGCTGGAAGCACCCCTACACCCGCGAGGAGGCCGCCTACCCGCTGCCCGCGCTGCGCGAGGGCAAGTACTGGCCGCCGGTCCGCCGCATCGACCAGGCGTACGGCGACCGCAACCTCGTGTGCTCGTGCCCGCCGCCCGAAGCGTTCGAGGACTGACCGTTCGAGGACGGACCGTTCGAGAAGCGACCGTTCGAGGACCGACCGTCCGGGGAGCGGTGGGCGACCCCCTACTTCGGTAGGTGCCGCCCCCGCTCCCGCCGCCGCTACCTTGGGGCCCGTGAACAGGGGAAACCACGGCCGGGCGGCAGCCGTCATGGTCGCCGCGACCGGCGTCCTCGCCGCGCTGACCGTGTGGAGCACGGCCCAGGGCGGCGGGGCCCGCCATCTGCTCGGCCTCGACATCGCGGTCGCCCTGGTGAGCTGCGCGGCGGCGCCCGTCCTGCTGCGGCGGCCGGTCGGCGGCGCGCTCGGGCTGGGCCTGCTGGCGGCCGTGTCGCCGGCGGCGACGCCGGCGGCCACGGCGGGCGCCCTGCAGGCCGCGCGGTGCCGCCGGTTCCCGGTGGCCGCCGCGGTGGCCGGGGCCGGCGTCGCGGCGCACGCGGTCCAGGGGCTGTGGCGGCTCAGCGCGGGCATCTCCCTCGGCTGGTGGCTCGCGCTGATCGTCGTCGCGTACGGCGCGCTGGCCGGGTGGGGCGCCCTGCTCCGGGCACGCGCGGCGCTCATCGCCTCGCTGCACGAGCGCGCCCGCCGCGCCGAGGCCGAGCAGGGCCGCCGGGTCGCCGAGGCGCGGATGCTCGAGCGGACGCGGATGGCCCGGGAGATGCACGACGTCCTGGCGCACCGGCTGTCGCTGCTCGCCACCTACGCGGGCGCGCTGGAGTACCGCCCGGACGCCCCGCCCGAGCGGCTCGCGCACGCCGCGGGCGTCGTCCGCGCCGGGGTGCACCAGGCGCTGGAGGAGCTCCGCGAGGTCATCGGCGTGCTGCGCGACGAGGACCGCGACCACGGCGACCGGCCGCAGCCCGTCCTGACCGACGTGCCGCGCCTGGTGGAGGAGTCCCGCGACGCGGGCGCGACCGTCACGCTGCGCGACGAGGTCGACGCGCCGGACGCCCTGCCGCCGGCCGCGGGCCGCGCCGCCTACCGCGTCCTGCAGGAGGCGCTCACCAACGCCCGCAAGCACGCGGCCGGGCTGCCCGTCCGGGTGGCCCTGGAGGGACGGCCCGGCACCGAACTGGTGATCGACGTCCGCAACCCGCTGCCGCCGGACGGCGCCCCGGCGCTCGTCGCCGGCTCCGGGACCGGGCTCGTCGGGCTCACCGAGCGGGTCCGGCTGGCGGGCGGGCGGCTCGACCACGAGGCCGCGTCGGGGGAGTTCCGGCTGCGCGCACGGCTACCATGGCCCGCGTGACCCGGCAGGTGCGCGTACTCATCGTCGACGACGACCCGATGGTCCGCGCCGGGCTCACGATGATGCTCGACGGCGCCGAGGGCATCGCCGTCGTCGCGGAGGCCGCCGACGGCGACGAGGTCCCCGCCGCCGCCGACGCGCACGCCCCCGACGTGGTGCTGATGGACCTGCGGATGCCGCGGGTGGACGGCATCACCGCCACCCGGCGGCTGCGGAGCCGCGCCGCCCCGCCCGAGGTCGCGGTCCTCACCACCTTCGACAGTGACGAGAACATCCTGCGGGCGCTGCGCGCCGGCGCCGCCGGGTTCCTGCTGAAGGACACGCCGCCCGAGTCGCTCGTCCAGGCCGTGCACCGGGTCGCGGCCGGGGACCCGATCCTGTCCCCGCAGGTCACCCGGCGGCTGATGGAGCGCGCGGTCGTCCAGGCGGGGGCGTTCGAGCGGGCCCGCACCGCGCTGGAGGTCCTCACGCCCCGCGAACGCGACGTGGTCGTCGCCGTCGCCCGGGGGCGGTCCAACGCCGAGATCGCCGCCGAGCTGTTCGTGAGCCTGGCCACGGTGAAGGCGCACGTCTCGACCGTCCTCGACAAGCTCGGTTTCGACAACCGGACGCAGATCGCGCTGCTCGCCCACGACGCCGGGCTCGCCTGAGCCGCGGCGGGGCCGGCGGCATCGGGGCAAGGCCCCAGAAGTCGCCGCAAAAGGTGATGGGTGTCGCCACGGGACGCGGCGCCGCCGGATCGCTAGGCTCGGTGCCGACCCCGACCCCCAGAGGGCAGAAGACCGATGAGCGAGTCCCCGGATCCCGTACCCGCGGCCACCGAGCGCGCCGTGCCCGACGAGCACGGGCCGGACCCGGCCCGGCTGTGCGACCAGGCCCGCGACCTCGCCGAGCGCGGCGAGTCCGCGCGCGCCGCGGCCCTGTTCGACGAGGTGCTCGCCCTCGGCGACACCCCGTACCGGGCGCAGGCGGCGCTCGGGCTCGCGGTCGTCCTCGACGACGCCGGGGACACCGGGCGCGCGCGGGAGGCCGACCGGGCCGCCATCGCCACCGGCGACCCCGAGTACGGCCCGCGCGCCGCCTACCACCTGGCGCTCACCTACGAGCGGGCCGGGGAGCACGACCTCGCGGCGCCCGCCTGGCGCGTCGTCGTCGACTTCGGCAACCCCGCCTACCTGCCGCCCGCGCACCTCGCGCTCGCCCGGCTCGCCGACGACGCCGGCGACTTCGACGCCGCCCGCGGCCACTGGGAGGCCGTGCTGGCCACCGGCGACCCCGAGCACGGGCCGCCCGCCGCGCACGACCTCGCCCAGCGGCACCTCGAGCGCGGCGACCCCGTCCGCGCGCAGCGCGTCCTGACCGCCGGGCTCAAGCTGATCGACCGGGCCGCCGCGCCGTACGCGCACGCGCGGCTCGCCGTCACCCTCGGCATCGCCTGCCTCGACCAGGCCGTCGCCGCGTTCGGCGCGGCCCTCGGCGACCCGGGGGAGCCCGCCGACCCCGAGGCCGGCCCGCTCGCCACCGAGCTGCTCGCCCGCACCCTGCCGCTGCGCGGCCGGGACGCCGAGGCCCGCGAGGTGTGGCGGCGCGGCCTGGCCGACCCGGGGACGGCCCCGCAGGTGCGGGCCCGGCTCCGCCGCGACTTCGGCGGCGACGACGAGGACGCCGACCCCGCCGACCTGTGGTGGGAGCCCGTCGTGGAGCAGGCCGTCACCGACGGGACGCTCCCGGCCCTCACCGGCGAGGCGTTCGGCGCCCTCGACCACATGTACGCGCTGCTCGCCGCCCGGCGGGCGGGCGACCCGCCCGGGCACCGTCCGGGCGAGGCCCGCGAGGCGATCGGCCGCGCCATGGACGTCCCGGCCGGTTACCCGTGGGGCCCGCTGCTGGAGGAGAGCTTCGCCGAGCGCCTCCGCCTGGCCACCGACCCGGCCGACCCCGTCGACCGCTGACCGCGTCCACCGCTGACCCCGGCGCGGCGCCGCGGCGCGCCGCGCTCCCGGCGTGCGTTCCGGTGGCGGGGGTGTTCGAACACGTGTACGGTCTGATGGTGCCGTCCGCTCCCTGCGGGACGGGCGGGGGACTCGAGGAAATGCGGCGGCGACCAGCGCTGTTATGGATTCCGGGGACGATGCGTCCTCCCACTCCGCATCGCCGCGCCCAGAAGGGGAACCGGGAAACACCGTGCATGACCGACTCATCGTGCGTGGAGCGCGCGAGCACAACCTGAAGGACGTCTCGCTCGACCTCCCGCGGGACTCCATGATCGTGTTCACCGGTCTGTCGGGTTCCGGGAAGTCGAGCCTGGCGTTCGACACGATCTTCGCCGAGGGCCAGCGCAGGTACGTCGAGTCGCTGTCGGCGTACGCGCGCCAGTTCCTCGGGCAGATGGACAAGCCGGACGTCGACTTCATCGAGGGCCTGTCGCCCGCCGTGTCCATCGACCAGAAGTCGACCAGCAAGAACCCGCGGTCGACGGTCGGGACGATCACCGAGGTCTACGACTACCTGCGCCTGCTGTACGCGCGCATCGGCCACCCCCACTGTCCCGAGTGCGGGCGGCCGATCAGCAGGCAGGCGCCGCAGCAGATCGTGGACCGGGTGCTCGAGATGGAGGAGGGCACCCGGTTCCAGGTGCTGGCCCCCGTCATCCGCGGCCGCAAGGGCGAGTACGTCGAGCTGTTCCGCGAGCTGCAGTCGAAGGGCTTCTCCCGGGCGCTGGTGGACGGCGCGATGGTGCGGCTGGACGAGCCGCCGAAGCTCAAGAAGCAGGAGAAGCACGACATCTCCGTCGTGGTGGACCGGCTCTCCGTCAAGCCCTCCGCCCGGCAGCGCCTCGCCGACTCGGTGGAGACGGCCCTCGGCCTCGCCGGCGGCACGATCTTCCTCGACTTCGTCGACCTGCCCGAGGACGACGAGCAGCGCACCCGGATGTTCTCCGAGCACCTGTACTGCCCGTACGACGACCTGTCGTTCGAGGAACTCGAGCCGCGGTCGTTCTCGTTCAACTCGCCCTACGGCGCCTGCCCCGACTGCACCGGCCTCGGGACCCGCATGGAGGTCGACCCCGAACTGGTGATCCCCGACGCCGAGCTGACGCTCGGCGAGGGGGCCGTCCAGCCGTGGTCCGGCGGGCACGTCAGCGACTACTTCCTGCGCCTGCTCTCGGCCCTCGGCGACGCCATGGGCTTCGACCTCAACACCCCCTGGGGCGAGCTGCCCGCCAAGGCGCGCAAAGCCGTCCTGAACGGCCACGAGACCCAGGTCCACGTCCGCTACAAGAACCGGTACGGGCGGACGCGCTCGTACTACACGGCGTTCGAGGGCGTGATCCCCTACATCCAGCGCCGGCACGCCGAGTCCGAGAGCGACTACAGCCGCGACAAGTTCGAGGGCTACATGCGGGAGATCCCGTGCCCGACCTGCAAGGGCGCGCGGCTCAAGCCCGAGATCCTGGCCGTCACCATGGGCGGCATGTCGATCGCCGAGGTGGCCGCGCTGCCCATCGGGGAGTGCGCCAAGTTCCTGCTCGCGATGGAGCTGAACGACCGCGAGAAGCAGATCGCCGAGCGGGTGCTCAAGGAGATCAACGCCCGGCTCGGGTTCCTCCTCGACGTCGGCCTCGACTACCTCACGCTCGACCGGGCGTCCGCGACGCTCGCGGGCGGCGAGGCGCAGCGGATCCGGCTGGCGACGCAGATCGGCTCCGGCCTCGTCGGCGTCCTGTACGTGCTGGACGAGCCGTCCATCGGCCTCCACCAGCGCGACAACCACCGGCTGCTCGAGACGCTCCTGCGGCTGCGCGACATGGGCAACACGCTGATCGTCGTCGAGCACGACGAGGACACGATCGCCGCGGCCGACTGGGTCGTCGACATCGGCCCCCGCGCGGGGGAGCACGGCGGCGAGATCGTCGTGTCCGGCACGGTGGACGAGCTGCTGCGGTCGGAGAAGTCGCTGACCGGCGCGTACCTGTCGGGCCGCCGGGCGATCGCCGTCCCGGAGATCCGCCGGCCCCGCACCAAGGGCCGCGAGATCACCGTCAAGGGCGCCCAGCAGAACAACCTGCAGAACGTCGACGTGGCGTTCCCCCTCGGCGTCCTCACGGTGGTGACGGGCGTGTCCGGGTCGGGCAAGTCCACGCTGGTCAACGACATCCTCTACAACGCGCTCGCCAAGAAGGTGAACGGCGCCAAGACCGTCCCCGGCAAGCACCGCCGGGTGAACGGCATGGACCAGCTCGACAAGGTCGTGCACGTCGACCAGTCGCCGATCGGGCGCACCCCGCGCTCCAACCCGGCGACCTACACCGGCGTGTTCGACCACATCCGCAAGCTGTTCGCGCAGACGACCGAGGCGAAGGTCCGCGGGTACCAGCCGGGCCGCTTCTCCTTCAACGTCAAGGGCGGCCGCTGCGAGAACTGCTCCGGCGACGGCACCATCAAGATCGAGATGAACTTCCTGCCGGACGTCTACGTCCCGTGCGAGGTGTGCCACGGCGCCCGCTACAACCGCGAGACGCTCGAGGTCCACTACAAGGGCAAGACGATCTCCGAGGTGCTCGACATGCCGATCGAGCAGGCCACCGCGTTCTTCGAGCCGATCAGCGCGATCCACCGGCACCTGAAGACGCTCAACGACGTCGGCCTCGGCTACGTCCGGCTCGGCCAGCCCGCGCCGACCCTGTCGGGCGGCGAGGCGCAGCGGGTCAAGCTCGCGGCCGAGCTGCAGAAGCGCTCCACCGGCCGGACCGTCTACGTGCTGGACGAGCCGACGACCGGCCTGCACTTCGAGGACATCAACAAGCTCCTCGGCGTCCTCAACGGCCTCGTCGACAAGGGCAACTCGGTCATCGTCATCGAGCACAACCTCGACGTGATCAAGACCGCCGACTGGATCATCGACATGGGACCCGAGGGCGGCTCCCGCGGCGGCACGGTCGTCGCCCAGGGCACGCCCGAGGACGTCGCGAAGGTCGAGGGCAGCCACACCGGCCAGTTCCTCGCCAAGCTCCTCGGCTGACTTGCCCGGCGCCCCGCCTCCGGCCCCCGTCCGTGTCCCGCTCGGCGCGCTCGCCGGGCGGGGCGGCGCGGTGCGCAAGCCCGAGGACGGGGGTCGGTGCGGGGTTCCGGGGGGTGTCCGCCAGGATTGGGGACATGAGCAACGAAGAGACGCCCGGAGCCGCGTGCGAGGCCGCGCGGGCCGCCGGGAGCGGGGGTATCGGGCGGCGCGCGGTGCTGTGCGGCGCGGGCGCCGCCGGTGCCACGGCCGTGCTCGCGGGCTGCGGGTCCGGCGGGGAGACGAAGTCGGTGGAAGAGCTCAAAGGGCAGGAGATCGCGAAGGTCTCGGAGATCCCGGTGGGCGGCGGCAAGACGTTCGGCGACACCAAGCTCGTGGTGACGCAGCCCGAGGAGGGGCGGTTCAAGGCGTTCACCGCCGTCTGCACCCACCAGGGGTGCACGGTCGGGCGCGTGGCGGACGGCCTGATCAACTGCGCGTGCCACGGCAGCGAGTTCAAGATCACTGACGGGTCGGTGCAGAAGGGCCCCGCCGACCAGCCCCTCAAGGAGTACCCCGTCCAGGTCCGCGGCGACGGGATCGTCATCGTCGCCTGATTGATGTTCGGATGTGAACCATCCGGCGTCCGGTCCCGTGCTCTCCGGTGAACGAACCACAAGCACCGGAGGGCTCGACATGGCACAGGAGACGACCGAACACACGCGCCGGACGCTGCTCGTCGGCGCGGGCCTCGCGGGCGTCGCCGGTCTCGCGGCGGCGTGCGGCGGGGACGACGAGCCGGCGGGCGGGTCCGGCGACGCAGGCGGGTCCGGCGGGTCCGGCGACGCCACCGGCGGCGGCGCCACCGGCGGCGGGACGGGCGGCGGGCAGGCGCTCGCCACGACCGCGGAGATCCCGGTCGGCGGCGGGAAGGTGTTCGAGGACGCGAAGGTCGTCGTGTGCCAGCCCGCGCAGGGCGAGTTCACGGCGTTCTCGGCGGAGTGCACCCACAAGGGGTGCAGCGTGAAGTCCGTGTCCGACGGGGCGATCGTCTGCCCCTGCCACAACAGCAGGTTCAGCATCACCGACGGGTCGGTGGTGCAGCCGCCCGCCGAGAAGCCGCTGCCCCGCAGGAACGTGACCGTCCAGGGAGGGAACATCACCCTGGCCTGAGCACGCCCGTCGCGCGCACCGGGCCGTCCTACTCCCGGACGGCCCGGTCGCCGCCTCTCTTCCGCACCCACCGCCGGACGGTGCCGCGGTGGAGGAGCAGGCCGACCGCCACCAGCACCGCCGCGGCGAGCGCCGGGAGCAGGTGGTCGAGCGGCCGCGGATCCGGGGTGGCGAAACCGCTGGCCTCCAGCAGCCGTTCGGTCTCCGTGCCGGAGCCGCCGTCCCGAAGCGCCGACAAGGACTGCCAGAGGGCGTAGACCAGGAACACCGTCCCGGGCAAGACCAGCATCATCTTGAGGTAGCGGATCGCCGCGGACCCGCCCTCCCACACGCGCCAGGACCAGACGAGGAGAGCCGCCGTCCAGCCCACGACGTAGAAGAACGTGATGTTCGGGTCGTCCTCGCCGCCCAGGCCCGACAGCGCCCGGCCGATGAAGAGGACCCAGACCACGCCCACCGCCGCCAGGGCGGCGACCACCTCCCAAGGACGCCCGCGCATACACGCCTCCGATACCGCCGATGCCACCGGTTACGACGGGGCGCGGCGGCGGAGGGTTCCGGCTCGGCCGCGCCGTGACGGCGGCCGCGCCGTCAGGCGCCGCGCACGGGGCCGTTGGCTCGGCCGCCCTCGGACGGGCGGGAGGCGTCGGCCCGGGCCGACTCGGCCGGTGCCCCCGGCTCGCTCTGCCCGGTCTGCGGTGGCGCGTCCGGCGCGTCGGTGCGGAAGCGCGGGAGCGCGTCCGGATGGTGCGTGCGCACGTAGGAGATCAGGTGCTCCCGGACGTCGCAGCGGAGGTCCCACGTGGCGGACGAGTCCGCGGCGGTCATGATCGCGCGCAGCTTCACCAGGCCGTTCGGGAGGACGTCGGTGGCCTGCAAGGCCCAGTCGCGGCCGTCCCACAGCCGGTGCCCGCGCAGGTACGCGTGCAGCGACTCGCGCAGCTCGTCCAGCGGGACCGACCAGTCGACGGCCAGCTCCACCGAGCCGTACAGGCGGGTGGAGTGCCGGGTCCAGTTCTCGAACGGCTGCTCGGTGAAGTACGACACCGGGAAGATCATCCGGCGGTCGTCCCACAGCCGCACCACCACGTAGGAGAGCGTCAGCTCCTCGACGCGCCCCCATTGGCCGTCGGCGACCACGACGTCGTCCAGCCGCAGCGCGTCGCCGAACGCCAGCTGCAGGCCCGCGAGCAGGTTGCCCACGGCCGGCTTGGCGGCGATGCCGACGACGACGCCCGCGAGGCCCGCGGACGCCAGCACCCCGGCGCCGATCGCGCGGACGGCGGGGAAGGTGAACAGCGCGGCGCCGACCGCGAGCACGATCAGGACGACGGCCCCGATGCGGCGCAGCAGCAGCATCTGGGTGCGGGTCCGCCGGGCCCGCCGGTTGCGGTCGCCGCCGACCTCCATGAGGCGGTCCAGCGGCGGGTCGGTCAGCGCGTAGATGATGCGGAGCACCAGCCAGGCGGTCGCGCCGATCACCGCGATGCGCAGCGCGTGCGCCACGACCTGCTGGCCGCCGTCCCACAGGTGCTCGTACGGCATCGCGCCGCCGAGGCTCGCGACCACCGCGAACACGAACGCCGGCGCCGCGCAGCGGCGGGCGACGTTGCCGGCCGCCGGCCAGCGCGCGGACAGCCGCCCGGCCAGCAGCCGCCGCACGGCCTCCACGACGACGACGCAGACGGCGACGGCGGTGGCCAGCACGATCCAGGCCCAGAAAGCGGACACGGTCGCTTCGACCCCCTCGGAGAGCACGAAAAGAGCAGTTCAACGATACTTTCCGATGGCTTTGCCGATATACGCGTGTGCCGCCGAGATCTCGGTCACCGGCCCCGCGGTCCCGTCCATCGGGAACCGGCGGGCGCCGCCGGGGGCGGAGGCGCGCGGCGTGTCGGCACCGCCCACTAGCATTTCGAGCGTGGCAGATCCGGCGACCTACCGACCAGCACCCGGCTCCGTCCCGGAGTCCCCGGGCGTGTACCGGTTCCGCGACGAGCACGGCCGCGTCATCTACGTCGGCAAGGCCAAGAACCTGCGCTCGCGGCTGAACTCCTACTTCGCCGACTTCACGGCCCTGCACCCGCGCACCCAGACGATGGTGCGGACCGCGGCGCGGGTCGACTGGACGGTCGTCGGCACCGAGGTCGAGGCGCTGCAGCTCGAATACTCCTGGATCAAGGAGTTCGATCCGCGGTTCAACGTCCGCTACCGCGACGACAAGTCCTATCCCTATCTCGCGGTCACCCTCGGCGAGGACTTCCCGAGGGTGATGGTGATGCGGGGCGCCAAACGCAAGGGCGTGCGCTACTTCGGGCCGTACTCCCACGCCTGGGCGATCCGGGAGACGGTCGACCAGCTCCTGCGCGTGTTTCCCGTCCGGACGTGCAGCGCGGGCGTGTTCAAGCGGCAGCACCAGCTCGGCCGGCCGTGCCTGCTCGGCGACATCGGCAAGTGCTCCGCGCCGTGCGTCGGCCGCGTCTCGCCCGACGGGCACCGGGCCCTCGCCGAGGACTTCTGCGCCTTCATGGCGGGCGAGACGGGCCGCTTCATCAAGAGCATCGAGACGGCGATGCGCGCGGCCGCCGCCGAGCAGGAGTACGAGCGCGCCGCGCGGCTCCGCGACGACATGCGCGCCCTCGAGCGGGCGCTGGAGAAGCAGGCGGTGGTGCTGCCCGACAGCACCGACTGCGACATGATCGCCTTCGCCGAGGACGAGCTGGTCGCGGCCGTCCAGGTGTTCTACGTGCGCGGCGGCCGCATCCGGGGGCAGCGGGGCTGGGTCGTCGACAAGGTCGAGGAGGTCACGACCGCCGACCTCGTCGAGCACTTCCTCATCCAGATCTACGGGGAGAGCGAGGCGGTGCCGCGCGAGGTGCTCGTCCCGGAGCTGCCGCCCGAGCCCGACCCGATGGCCGAGCTGCTGGCCGAGCGCCGCGGCGGGCCCGTCCGGCTGCGGGTGCCGCGGCGGGGCGACAAGAAGGCGCTGCTGGAGACGGTCGAGCGCAACGCCCACGAGGCGCTCAAGCAGCACAAGACGCGCCGCGCCGGCGACCTGACGACCCGCAGCGTGGCGCTGCGCGAGTTGCAGGAGGCGCTGGAGCTGGACGACGCGCCGCTGCGGATCGAGTGCTACGACGTGTCGAACCTGCAGGGCACGAACGTCGTGGCGTCCATGGTCGTGTTCGAGGACGGGCTGGCCCGCAAGAGCGAGTACCGGCGGTTCACGATCAAGGCGGTGGAGGGGCAGGACGACGTCCGCTCGGTGCACGAGGTGATCACCCGCCGGTTCCGCCGCTACCTGGCCGAGAGCGAGCGGACCGGCGAGCTGGACTCGCTCGGCGACCCGGAGGCCGAGACCGGGGGGACGCCGGACGGCGGGACGCCGATCGACCCGGAGACCGGGAAGCCGCGCAAGTTCGCCTACCCGCCGAACCTGGTGGTGGTGGACGGCGGCCCGCCGCAGGTCGCGGCGGCGCAGCGGGCCCTGGACGAGCTCGGCATCGAGGACATCCCGGTCTGCGGCATCGCCAAGCGGCTGGAGGAGATCTGGCTGCCCGGGGAGGACGACCCGGTGATCCTCGCCCGCAACAGCGAGGGCATGTTCCTCGTCCAGCGGCTCCGCGACGAGGCGCACCGGTTCGCCATCACGTTCCACCGGCAGCGGCGTTCCAAGGCCATGACGTTCAGCGAACTCGATAATGTTCCCGGTCTGGGCCCGGCGCGGCGCTCGGCGCTGCTGAAGCACTTCGGCTCGGTGAAGCGGCTGAAGGAGGCGACGCCGGAGCAGGTCGCCGAGGTCCCGGGCATCGGGCTGCGCAGCGCCGAGACCATCGTCGCCGCGCTGCACGGCACGACCGGCCACGGAGCACCGGGCCACGGAGCACCGGGCCACGGAGCACCGGGCCACGGAGCACCGGGTCCGGAGACGACGGAGCAGGGCACGACGGAGCACGGCACGACGGAGCACGGCACGACGGAGCACGGCACGGCCTCGGGCACGGGCCCGGGGAGCACGACGGGGAAGGAACCGGGCGACGGGCCCGCGGACACGGACGCGGGCGGGCCCGCGGCCGACGGGGAGCACAGGGGGAGACGGGCGTGACCAGCGAGACCAAGATTCCGGACATCGTCATCGTCACCGGGATGTCCGGGGCGGGCCGCAGCACCGCGGCCAAGTCGCTGGAGGACCTCGACTGGTTCGTGGTCGACAACCTCCCGCCGGGGCTGCTGGCCACCATGGCCGACCTCGGCGGGCGGGTGAAGGACGCGGTGCCGCGCATCGCGGTCGTGGTGGACGTGCGCAGCCGCGCCTTCACCGAGGACCTGCACTCCTCGATCGCCGAGCTCGAGGCGCGGGGCGTCCACCCGCGGGTGGTGTTCCTGGAGGCGAGCGACGCCGACCTGGTGCGGCGGTTCGAGAGCGTGCGGCGGCCCCACCCGCTGCAGGGCGACGGGCGGCTGGTCGACGGCATCGCGCGGGAGCGGGAGCTGGTCCGCGAGGTGCGCGCCGAGGCCGACCTGGTGATCGACACCAGCGGGCTGAACGTGCACGAGCTCCGCGCGAAGATCATCGGCTACTTCGGCACGGACACGGGAGAGTCGCGGCTGCGGGCCACCGTGGTGTCGTTCGGGTACAAGTACGGCCTGCCGGTGGACGCCGACCTGGTCGTCGACTGCCGGTTCCTGCCGAACCCGCACTGGGTGCCCGAGCTGCGGCCGAAGACGGGGCGGGACGGCGCCGTCCGCGACTACGTGCTGGGGCAGCGCGGCGCGAAGGAGTTCCTGGAGGCGTACACCGACGTCCTGCGGCTGCTCGCCGACGGGTACGAGCGCGAGGGCAAGCACTACGTGACGCTCGCCGTGGGATGTACCGGCGGCAAACACCGTAGTGTGGCCATGGCGGAACAGATCGCCGCCCGGCTGCGGGACGAGGGCCTCGACGTGCAGGTCGCCCATCGTGATCTCGGCCGTGAGTGAGACCCGGGCCGCGGTGACCCGGTGCGGGTCCCGGACGAGGAGAGAAACGGCACGGTGAAGCCCCTCGGGCCGAAGGTCGTCGCGCTCGGCGGCGGCCACGGACTGTACGCCTCGCTGTCGGCGCTGCGCCGCGTCACCGACCGGTTGACCGCCGTGGTCACGGTCGCCGACGACGGCGGTTCCAGCGGACGGCTCCGCCGCGAACTGGGCGTGCTGCCGCCCGGCGATCTCCGGATGGCGCTCGCGGCGCTGTGCGGCGACGACGAGTGGGGGCAGACCTGGCGGGACGTCGTGCAGCACCGCTTCCGCAGCGAGGGCGACCTGCGCGGCCACGCCGTCGGGAACCTGCTGATCGTCGCGCTGTGGGAGCTGCTCGCCGAGAACCCCGACTCGACCGTCGCCGGGCTCGACTGGGTGGGGCGGCTGCTGGGCGCGCACGGGCGGGTGCTGCCGATGGCGGCCGTCCCGATGGACATCGTCGCCGAGGTGCGCGGCGCCGACCCGTCCCGCCCGGACGAGGTCGGCCGGGTGCGGGGTCAGGTGGCGTGCGCCAGCACCCCGGGCGCCGTCCTCGGCGTGTCCCTGGTGCCGGCCGACCCGCCCGCCTGCCCGGAGACGATCGCGGCGGTCGAGGACGCCGACTGGATCGTGTTCGGCCCCGGCTCGTGGTTCACCAGCGTGCTCCCGCACCTGAAGGTGCCCGCGCTCGCCCGCGCCCTGACCTCGTCCAAGGCCCGCCGCGTCGTCGCGCTGAACCTGGCTCCGCAGCCCGGCGAGACCGACGACTTCTCCCCCCAACGCCACCTCGAGGTGCTCCAGGCGCACGCCCCCGACCTGACGGTGGACGTGGTCCTGGCCGACGACGGCGTGGTGGACGACCCGGACGCGCTCGACAAAGCCGTCCGGGAGCTCGGCGGGCGCCTCGTGCTCGCCGGGGTCGCCGCCGACGACGGCTCCCCGCGTCATGAACCCGCCCGCCTGGCCCAAGCCTTCGTACAGATATTCAGCGAGTGACGACCGGCGCGGCCGTTTTCGGCCACACTGCTGGAAGTCCGATAGGGGGAGGGGTCAACAGATGGCGATGACCGGTGTGGTCAAGGACGAGCTGAGCAGGCTCACGGTACTGAAGCCGTGCTGCCGCAAGGCGGAGGTCTCGACGCTGCTGCGTTTCGCGGGGGGTCTGCACCTGGTCAGCGGCCGCATCGTGATCGAGGCAGAGATCGACACGAACGTCGCCGCGCGGCGGCTCATCAAGGACATCTCGGAGGTGTTCGGGCACACCTCGGAGGTGGTGGTGCTCGCGCCGAGCGGGCTGCGCAAGGGCAACCGGTACGTGGTCCGGGTGTTCCGGGACGGCGAGTCCCTGGCGCGGCAGACGGGGCTGATCGACAACAACGGCCGCCCGGTGCGGGGGCTGCCGCGGCACGTGGTCGCGGGGGCGGCCTGCGACGCCGAGTCGGCCTGGCGGGGCGCGTTCCTGGCGCACGGGTCGCTGACCGAGCCGGGCCGGTCGATGTCGCTGGAGGTGACGTGCCCGGGCCCGGAGGCGGCGCTCGCGCTGGTCGGCGCCGCCCGCCGGCTCAAGATCCACGCGAAGGCCCGCGAGGTCCGCGGGGTGGACCGCGTCGTCGTCCGCGACGGCGACGCGATCAGCGCCCTGCTGACCCGGCTCGGCGCGCACGGCGCCGTGCTGCAGTGGGAGGAGCGGCGGATGCGCCGGGAGGTGCGCGCCACCGCGAACCGGCTCGCCAACTTCGACGACGCGAACCTGCGCCGCTCGGCGCGCGCGGCGGTCGCGGCGGGCGCCCGGGTGGCGCGCGCGCTGGAGATCCTCGGCGACGACGCGCCCGAGCACCTGGTGAACGCCGGGCGGCTCCGGCTGGAGCACAAGCAGGCGTCGCTGGAGGAGCTGGGCCAGCTCGCCGACCCGCCGCTGACCAAGGACGCCATCGCCGGCCGTATAAGGCGTCTGCTCGCCATGGCCGACAAGCGCGCCGGCGACCAGGGCATCCCCGGCACCGAGGCGAACCTCACCGCCGAGATGCTCGCCCCCTGACGCGGCCCGGCGGCGCGCCGTCCGGCGCCCGCCGGACGGCCGCGGCGCGGCCCGTCAGCGGGCGTGGTCGCCGCGCAGGATCCGTTCGATCAGGTCGTCGCGGAGCTGGCCGTACCCGGTCGCGGCCCACACGCTCCCCTCCGGGTCCGCCTCGAAGTACGGGACGGGACGGTCGCCGCGCTCGTCCAGCAGGTACTTCGGGGCGGTGCGGTTCTTCGCGGCGCGGGCGCACTCCCGGCAGGCCCGCACGTGCAGGCTGCGGCGGGTGCCCGGCGGCCGCCAGGTGAGCCGCTCGGCGACGTCGCCGTGCAGCGGGTTGAAGAAGCACAGCGGCTCGGCCGGGATCTCCGGGCCGCCGGAGGCCAGGGACGCCGCCGAGGCGAGCGCGTCCCGCCCCTGGTCGACCAGCACCAGCACGCCCGCGAGGTCGGGGACGCCGCGGGCGGCGTCGAGCACCTTCCCGGCGGCGGAGTAGGCGTCCAGCGCGCGGGCCAGCGGCCCGCGGACCGCGGGGTCGCCGCCCGGCAGGTCGGTGCGGTCCAGCGCCTCGCCGAACGCGATGACCTCGGCGGACGCCTGGGCGCGCAGCTCGTCGAGGGTGGCGCGGTCCGCCGTGGCGAACACCGTCCGCGGCAGCAGCAGCGCGTCGGCCCCGGACGTCCGCGCCTGTGCGGCCGCCGCCATCCGCCGCTGCCGCCACAGCAGCAGCCCGCCGACGGCCGCCGCCGCGACCGCCGCGCCGCCCAGCGCGGGGCCGAGGAACCCGCCGTCGCCGTCCCCCGCGCCGCCGGACCGCTCGCGGGACCGTGCGTCCAGCGCTTTCGCCTGCTTCTGGTACTCCTCGTTGCCCTTGCGGGTGCGGAGCAGTTCCAGCGTCCGGTCCAGCCGGTCGGCGAGCGACGCCTTCTTGAACTTCGGGTCCAGGGTGACCGCGAGGGCCGCGCGGCGCACCTCGCGGCTCTCGTCGCTGCCCGGATCGTCCGGCACGAGCCGGGAGGCCAGGGCGTCGGAGTAGTCGCCGAGCGTGACGAAGGCGCCGGAGCCGCCCAGCCGGGACTGGACCACGGCGGCGAGCTGCTCGGGCTCCTGCCAGGTGCCGCCCGCGATGATCGGCACGAGGACGACGTACGTCGGGCGGGGCTGCCGGCGCAGCTCCGCCAGGACCCGCCGCTTGCGCTCCGCGGGCAGCGCCGACTCCAGCGACGGGTCGATGTACAGCGGGGACCGGCGCAGCGCGGCGGCGATCTCCTCGCCGGGGGAGGGGGCGGTCATGACTCGACTCCGAGATGGGTGAGGACCTCCGCGGCCAGCGGGGCGCGCGCACCGTACTCGGCGGCGACCCACGGGCCGGTCAGGTCGTGGTGGGGGACCCTCCCGCCGGGGCGCGGGATCCGCAGGGTCAGCGACGCGATCCGGGAATGCTGCGCGTCGGCGCACGGCGCGCAGACGCGCCGCCGCTCGTTCCGGCCGGCGGCGCGGATCCGCTTCCGCCGCTCGGCCGGGCCGTGCAGCGGGTTGACGAAGCAGGGCGGGGCCGCCCGGTTCCCGGCGAGCGCCGCCGCCCCGTCCCGGGCGAGCACGATCACCACGACCAGGTCGTGGGCGCGGTCCGAGTCCGAACCGATGTCGTCGAACAGGATCTGCGCGGCGTCGAACGCCTCCGTCGCGCGCCGCTCGTTCGCTGCGCCGTCGCCCTGGGCGCCGACGAGCGCCGTGCGCAGCGCGGCCAGCTCGCTCTCGGCCTGCCGCCGCAGCCACCGCAGGCTGGGCGCGGACGGCGCCTGCGGCCGCTTGCGGTCCGTGCGGTCCCTGCGCCGCCACCGGCGGACCAGCCGCACGGCGGCGTAGAGGGCGCCGCCGGCGGCCGGGCCGATGAGCAGCAGCCCGAGGAAGAACGGCCCGGCGGGTTCGGGCTCGACGTCGCGGAGCGGCCCGTGCTCCGCGCCGAACGGGTCCAGCGTCCCGTAGAGGCCGCGGTTCTGCGGGGTCTCGGTGGCGGGCAGCGCCCGCACCTCCCGGATCCGGTCGATGATCCGCCCGCCGAGCCCGGCGAGGCGGTCGTCCTCGGGCGGCCTCTCGTCCTCGTAGTCCATCGCCGTGAGCCGGCGGCGGACACCGAAAGCCGTCACGTCCAGCCAGCCGCGCGCGTCGGCCACGACGTACAGGCCGCCCGTCCCGGTGCGCTGCTGCAGCAGGCGGGCGAGCAGGGGGCCCTGCCCCTGCGACTCCGACTCCGCCGGGTTGGGCACCACGACCACCCGGACCGGGACGCCCAGTTCGGCGGCGGCGTCCCGCACCTCCGCCCGGACGCGGGCGAGGTCCGCGCCGGGCAGCGCCGTCGGCAGGTCGGGGTCGACGAAGACGGGGTCGCGCGCGAGGGCGGCGGCGATCCGGTCCACGCGG
The DNA here is from genome assembly GCF_003947565.1 of Actinomadura sp. WAC 06369. Lineage (NCBI taxonomy): Bacteria > Bacillati > Actinomycetota > Actinomycetes > Streptosporangiales > Thermomonosporaceae > Actinomadura > Actinomadura sp. WAC 06369. The sequence continues at coordinate 76,684 of NZ_QHJN01000017.1, forward strand.
GCGTAGCCGTGGTCGGGGAGCCGGGGCAGCGGATCGTCCGGGCCGGCGGCGGCGGGCGGCGCGAGCAGCGGCACGGCGAGGACGGCGGCGGCGAGCGCCGCGAGCAGCGACGCGGCGCGCCGGAGGTGCCTTCTCATTTCGCGCCCCGCTTCTTCCGCGTGCGCCCCCGCCGGACGCCGACTCCGGTGAGCAGCCCGATCGTGGCGAGGGCGCCCAGCGCGGTGCCGCCGAGCACGGCGGCGCGCTCGGCCGCGGCCGCCGCGGCCTCCTGCCGCTCCCGCCGGTCGAGCTGGATGCGCACCCTCGACTTCGGCTGCTGGTCGACCGGAAGGCGCTCGTCGGCGGTGCCGTCCAGGATCACCTGGACGAACGTGTCCACCAGCTTGACCACGCCGGCGTCGGAGGGCAGCCGGGACCGGGCGGACATCAGGGCGTCCTCGGCGGGCACCGAGCGCCCGCCGCCGAACATCCGGGCCGCTCCGCTGCGGTGGTTCAGCACGAGGTAGAGGCCGGGGCGGTTCAGGCGGTCGTACAGCAGCGCGGCGAACTTCTCCTGGTCCACATAGGACTCCAGCGACGCCGGGAAAACGACGACGTAATAGGGCACGTCGAGCCGGTCGAGGGCCCGCGCGACGCGGGGGCCGGTATCCGGCGGGACGGCACGGAGCATGTGGTCCGTGACGTACACGGGGTTCTCGCGCAGTGCGCGGGCCATCCGGTCGGCCCGCAGCCCGTCGGCGGACGCGCCCGGGGCCGGGGCGGCGAGGACCGCGGCCGGCGTCGCGAGGGCGAGCAGCACCGCGGCCATCAGCACGTACGCGATCCGCAGCATGGCATGAGATCTTAGGGGTCAGCCCAATAAAAGGCATTTGGGGTGCTAAATAACCCCACGATGGGCGGGGGCGGGCCGCCCGCGGGTTCCGGTCACCGCTCGCGGCGGAGGGTGCCGTCGGCGGCCGCGGTGAACACGAGCGGCCGCCCGTCCAGCAGCGCCTCCACCCGCACCCCGCCGTCCGGCAGCGGCGCCGCCCGGACCTCCGGCGGGGCCCCGCCCCGGACCGGGGCGATCAGCGTCAGGATCCGGGCCCGCTCGCCGCGGGCCCGAAACTCGACGACGGGCGCGGCGACCCGCTTCCCCGGGCCCGGGAAGACCCACCCCTGCGGCGGCGACGCCCGGCCCCGCACCGCCTCGGCCGCGCCCGGAGCCGCCGAGCCCGGCAGCGGGATCCGGACGAAGTGGACGCGGACGCCGTCCGCCTCGGCGACCGCGCCCGTTCCCTCGGCCGCCGCGGTGAACGCCGCCGGGAGGTGCCAGGACTGCGTGATGGCGCGGGGCGCCGCCGAGCGGGCCTCGTCGAGCACCGCGAGCGCGTCCGGACCGGACGCCGCCAGCACCGAGCGGGTCCGGGTCGTCCCGGCGAACGCCCTGTCGGAGAACGAGAACGTGTCGGCGCCGTCCGCGAACCGGTGCCGCGTCAGCTCGGTCCCGGCGGCGTGGTCGAACGCCGCCCCTTCGACGACGAACGTGTTGTGCGCGCGCGGAGAGTGCAGCCACTCGCGCCACGCCCGGTCGTTGTACCCGACGTGCCCGCTCGGCACGAGGACGTCCCGCCCGAGGGCGAAGAACGTCAGCGCCATGTGGTCGTTGTGGCCGTGCGCGTACCGGCCGGGCCCGAACCGCGCCGTGTACGCCATCTCGTCCTCGTAAGCCCGCTCGCCGTTCCCCCAGCCGGAGCGGCCCATCACGTACCCCGCCTCGTACACGCGCGCCCGCGCGTCCGGCGGTGCGCCCTTCTTCCCCCGCGCGGCGACGTAGGCGAGCGGCCCGCCGCCCGCCGTCCCGATGTCCTCGGCCCTCCCGGCCTGCGACTCGCCGATCTGCACGAGGTCCCCGGCCGGGGTCGTCTGGAACGCGATGAACTCGTCCATCAGCGCGTGCCTGCGCTCCAGTTCGGGCGGGACGGCCCGGCCGCACGCGCGCATCACCGTCATCGCCTTCCGCCACCGCGACCGGTTGTAGACGGTGTAGTGCGTCGACTGCTCGTTGTTCGCGCCCTGCGCGTCGATCGCGGGCCGGACCCCGTCCGGCGGGTCGAACACCGAGTCCAGCAGCCGCCCCGCGGCGAGGTCCGCCAGGTCGCGGCGGCCGATCGCGCAGGCGGCCGCCAGCAGGGTCATCGACTCGTCGGTGCCGTGGTTCCAGGGGCCGGAGTAGTGCTCGGGGTCGGCCAGCCAGGACGCGTGCCGGGCGATGGCCGCGTCGAGCCACGGCGCCGCCCGGTGCCCGCGCAGGCACACCAGCGTGGCGAGGCGGAACTTGGTCCCCTCGGCGATCGCCTCGCGCCGGTCCGCCCCGAACCGCTCCGGATCGCGGTTGTCGGCCAGCCAGTCCCGGACGATCCCCGCCGCGAGGTCGAGGGCGGCGGCGTCGCCCGTCCGCTCGTGCGCCTCGATCGTCCCGCCGAGCCATTCGAGGGAGTGGAACCACAGCAGCCACGTCCGGTCGCCGTACGGGTCCAGGCTCCAGTCGACGTCCGTCCCGGACGCGACCCGCACGGGCTCCCTGCCGACCGTCCGGAACCGCCCGGCCGCGGTCTCCGCGAGCGGATTGAGCCGGTCGAGCCCGTTGTAGCCGAGGCACACGCCCCGCACCCCGGCGGCGACGGCCTCCGCCGGAGGCACGGCGCTCTCCGGCGCGGCGTCGCGGCATCCGGACGCCGCCACCAGCAGCAGGACGGTCGCGGCGATGGCCGCGGCGCACGGGTAGCGGATCATCATGAGGCAGGGAAAACGGAAGACCCGGTAGGGATGACCAGCGCCGATGTCGGGACGGTGAACGCTCCGTAGGCCCGGCGGAACGGCGGGCGAACTCGCGGCCGGGGCGGGCCGCCGGGGGACGGCGGTGCCGGTCGGGCCTCCCTCGCGCG
>NZ_QHJN01000163.1:0-17849 GCF_003947565.1 Actinomadura sp. WAC 06369
GTCGGGGACGGCGGTCTGGACGCGGACGTCTACGCCACGGCGGGGCTCGCGCTCAGCCGGTTCTTCGGGGTGACGGTCACCGACTGCGGCGCGGGCGTCCACACGCCGCTGCACCGGGCCGTGCTGGCCGGGGCGCACGCGCAGGTCCTGGTGACGCCGGCGACGGTGGAGGGCGCCGCCGCCGCCGGCCGCGCCCTCGACTGGCTCGGCTCCGGGGACCTGCGGGGGCTGGTGCCCCGGACGCTGGTGGTGCTGACCGTCCGCTCGCCGGCGCACCGGCGGCTGGTGGACGTCGGGAAGGTGCGGGACATCCTGCGGGACGTCGGCGCGGACGTGCTGGTGCTGGAGTTCGACCGGCACCTCGCGGTGGGCGGCGAGCTGGCGCCGGCGCTGCTGTCCTACGCGACCCGCACGACGGCGATCGCGATCGCCGCGACGGCCCTGCGGCGGGCGCTCACGGAGTGACGTCGCCGCGCTCGCGCCAGCGGTTGGTGATGGGGAGGCGGCGGTCGCGCCCGAAGTTCTTCGGGGTGATCTTGGGGCCGGGCGGGTACTGGCGCCGCTTGTACTCGGCGATGTCGACCAGGCGGACGACGCGGTCGACGAGCTCGGCGTCGTGCCCGGCGGCGACGAGGGCGTCGCGGCCCATGTCGCGCTCGACGTAGTCGGCGAGGACGGGGTCGAGGACGGAGTACTCGGGGAGGCTGTCGCGGTCGCGCTGGCCGGGGCGCAGTTCGGCGGACGGCTCCTTCACGATGATCGCCTCGGGGACGGGCTCCTGCGCGAAGGGGTGCAGGAACGGCAGGTCGGCGGCGAGCGCGGTGTTGCGCCAGCGGGCGAGGTCCCAGACGGTGGTCTTGAAGACGTCCTTGATCGGCGCGAACCCGCCGGCGGAGTCGCCGTAGAGGGTGGAGTAGCCGGTGGCGAGCTCGCTCTTGTTGCCGCCGGTGAGGACGAGGTGGCCGTGCTCGTTCGACAGGCCCATCCACACGTTCGCGCGGATGCGGGCCTGCAGGTTCTCGGCGGCGAGGCCGTGCAGGTCGAGTTCGGCCTCGAACGCCTCGACCATCCGGGCGATCGGGACGATCCGGGAGTGCACGCCCTGCCGCTTCACGAAGTCCTCGGCGTCGGACACCGAGCCCTCGGACGAGTAGCGGCTGGGCAGCAGGACGGTGTGGACGTTCTCGGGGCCGACGGCGTCGGACGCGATCGTCGCGACGAGGGCGGAGTCGATGCCGCCGGACAGGCCGAGGACGACCGAGCGGAACCCGTTCTTGCGGGCGTAGTCGCGGGTGCCGACGACGAGCGCCGCGTAGATCTCCGCGAGGTCGTCCAGGGGTTCGGAGACGGTCGGCGGTTCGGGGTCGTAGGCGGGCAGGGGGGACGCGGACAGCGTGCGGCGCTCGACGGTGAACGTCGTGCCGCCGGGCGCGTCGACGGAGGCGGGGCCTTCGTCCGGGGACGCCTCGGGCAGGTCGAGGTCGGTGATGAGGAGGTGGTCGACGAACTGGGGCGCGCGGGCGATGGGCGCGCCGTCCGGGCCGACGATGACGGAGTCGCCGTCGAAGACCAGTTCGTCTTGGCCGCCGACCATGTTCACGTAGGCGAGGGCGCAGCCCGCTTCGCGCGCGCGCCTGGCGCACAGGTCGAGGCGGACGTCGTCCTTCTCGCGCTCGTAGGGGGAGGCGTTGACGGAGAGGAGGAGCCCGGCGCCCGCGGCGCGGGTGACGCTCGCGGGGCCGCCCTCCTGCCAGAGGTCCTCGCAGATGACGGTGGCGACGTCGATGCCGTGCAGCCGGACGACCGGGAGCACGTCGGCGCGCTCGAAGATGCGGAACTCGTCGAAGACGCCGTAGTTCGGCAGGTGGTGCTTCGCCGAGGAGATCAGGACGTCGCCGCCGTGCAGCCACGCGACGGCGTTCAGCGGCCGGCGGCCGCCCTCCCGGCGGTCGAGGGTGCCGACGACGACGGGGACGCCGCCCATGCCGGCGTCGGCGAGGCGGCGCGCGACGCGGCGGAGGGCGCGCCGGGACGCCTCGACGAAGGACGGCCGCAGCGCGAGGTCCTCGACGGGGTAGCCGGTGAGCGCCATCTCGGGGAAGGCGACGAGGTGGGCGCCGGCGTCGGCGGCCGCCCGCGTCCAGTCCACGATGAGGTCGGCGTTGCCGTCGAGGTCGCCGACGGTCGGGTTCACCTGCGCGAGCGCGATCCGGAGCTGTGCCACCCTCCCAGGGTAGTACGTCCCGAACCGGTATCGTCACTCTGACGAGAAATGGCGGCGGCGGACGGCGGGGGCGAGCGCGAGCTGGCCCGCCGCCGCGACGAGGGCGATGACCAGGCACGTCAGCCACAGCGCGGGCCCTCCGCCGAGGCCGAGCAGCTGGGTGCCGCCGAGCGGCGCCAGCAGGAACCCGCCCGCCCACGCCATCCCGTACAGGCCGTTGTAGCGCCCGCGCAGGTCAGCGGGGGCGAGGTCGGCGACGACCGCCTGCAGGACGGCCGCCGCGACGATCTCGCCGCACGTCCACACCATGATCGTCAAGGTGTAGCCGGGCAGTGACGAGACCAGCGCGGTCAGCCCGTACCCGGTGCCGACGAGGACGAACCCGGCGACCAGCACGCGGCTGTGGTCGCGGCGGCTCAGCCAGGCGTTCACCAGGGGCTGCACGACGACGATCAGCACTCCGTTCGCGGCGATCGCCAGCCCGTACGCCTGCGCGCCGAGGCCGTCCTCCTTCATCGCCAGCGGCATGGTCGTCATGCCCTGCATCAGCACGAACGTGTACAGCAGCGTGATGACGACGTAGGCGGCCATGACGCGGTCCCGCAGCGCGCGCCGGAACCCGCCCGGGGCGGCCGACGCGCGCGCCGCGCGGTCCCGCGTCTCGGGGACGGCGCGCCACACCAGCACCCCGAACGCCGCGCAGGTGAGGGCGTCGATCCAGAACAGCCACAGGAAGCCCTCGCGGGCGAGCGTCCCGCCGAGCACCATCGCCACGGCCCAGCCGAGGTTGACGGCCCAGAACAGCAGCCCGAAGGCGCGGGGGCGGTCCGCCGGGGAGATGATGTCGGCGACCATCGCCTGCGACGCGGGCCGGTACATGTCCAGCAGCAGCCCGAGGACGAGCGCGGACGCGGCGAGCGCCGCGATGCCCCGGGCGTGGCCGAGGGCGAGCATCGCGGCGCCGGCGCCGACGGTCGCGGCGGTCAGCGTGGCGCGGCGGCCGACGCGGTCGGCGAGGACGCCGCCGACGAGCTGGCCGGCGAGCGAGCCGGCGCCGAGCAGCGCCATCACCACGCCGGCCTGCGCCAGCGACAGGCCCCGCATGGTGGTCAGGTAGAGGCCGAGGAAGGGCTCGACCATCGTGCCGAGCCGGTTGAGGAGCGTGCCCGCCCACAGCACCCAGAAGGTGCGGGGGAATCCGCCGACGCGGGGGGCGAGGAACGCGGCGATGCGGCCGGGCGGCGGGCCGGCGGGGGCGTGTTGCGCGGTGGTCACGGGTCCGATGGTCGGGGAGCCGCCGGGGGAGCGATATTCATTTAGTCTGGGCTTAATGGTCGAGCTGGTGTTCGCTCCGGACGACGTGGCGCGGGTCCGGTTCGCGTTCTCCCCGCTGTGGGAGATGGTGCGCAGCCTGCGGGTCCTCGCCGACCCGTCCGGGCACGCCCTCCACCTGCCGTGGGTGCACGCCGTCCGGCCCCGCCTGCGCGGGCGGGACCTCGCGCCGCTGCGGCGGATCGTCCCCGCCTGGGGCTACATCCCCGACTTCCTCACCCCGCCGCCGGACACCCCGCTGCCCGACCTCGGCGCCGAACTGGAGACCGTCCGGGCCACGCCGCCCGAGGTGGTCGCCGCCGAACTGCGGTTCCTGCCGCCCGACCCGGTCCGCGCGGAGATGGCGGAGCGCCCCGCGCGCGCACTGGCGGCCGTCGCCGACCTGCTCGAGGAGTACTGGGCCGCGGCCGTCGAGCCGTACTGGCCGCGGATCCGCGACCTGCTGGAGGGCGACGTCCTGCGCCGCACCCGCGCCCTCGCCGCGGAGGGCGCCGCCGGGGTGTTCGGCGGCCTGCACCCGTCGGTCGCCTGGCGCTCGGGGACGCTCGCGATCGACCGCCGCTGGGACTTCCGCGGCGCCCTGGACGGGCGCGGCCTGCTGCTGGTCCCGAGCTCGTTCGTCTGGCCGGACACGTCGGTGATGGTGCCGCCCTACCAGCCGATGCTCAGCTACCCGCCGAACGGTGTCGCGGCCCTCTGGGAGACGCGCCGCCCGGCCGGGCCGGACGGCCCCGCCGCCGCGCTCGCCGCGCTGCTCGGCCGCCGCCGCGCCGGGCTGCTGCTCGCGCTCGCGTCCCCGGCGTCCACGACCGAGCTGGCCGGACGGCTCGGCGTCACGCCCGCGGCGGTCAGCCAGCACCTCGGCGTGCTCCGCGCCTGCGGGCTCGTCACCGGGCACCGGCTCGGCCGCCGCGTGCTGTACTCCCGGACGCCGGCGGGCGACGCCCTCGCCGCCGCCCCCGGCGCGGCGCCCCGCTGACCCACCGGGGTCAGCGCAGCGACGCCAGCGCGTCCAGCCGCGGCGCCGGGACCGCCGCGCCCGCCTCGTACCGCCCGGACTCGACGAGCCAGTCGACGTGCGCCCGCGGCGTGTCCAGCAGGACCCGGACGACCTGGGCCGCCGCCGCGCGCTGCGCGACGGTCAGCTCCAGCCGGTCGAGCATGTCCGGCAGCCGCCGCGCGGCCTCCCGGGCGTCCTCGATCCGCTCGGCGACGCGCGCCGCCACGGCCGCGCCGGCCTGCGCGGGCGTCGTCCCCTCGGCCCGGGCGAGCACCGCCGGCAGGTCGTGGACGTCGCCGCGCGCGGCCTCCAGGTCGTGCGAGGCGAGGTCGTTGGACCACGCGACGGCGTCGGCGACGGCGTGCGCGAGCGCCTTCCAGCGGGGCGTCCGCAGCAGCCGCACCGGCAGCTCGACACCGAGGACGGGCTCGACCAGGTCGTACAGGAACGGCCCGCACGCGCGGCGGCGCAGCGGCGCGAACTCGCGCGGCGTCGGCACGTGCTTGATGCGGCGGTTCACCGCCTCCTCCGCGCAGGCGTCCCGGTGCGCCTCCAGGTGGAGCATGAAGCGGCGGCGCCAGTCGCGGCTCATGCCCGCGGCCGTGGCGTGCCACAGCTCCACCAGGGTCGCCTCCAGCGGCCGCGCCCCCGGGCGGGGATGCCCGCGGCGGGTCGCGCGCAGCAGGTCGTCGTACAGCGAGTGCACGGCGCTGCCGCTGTCGGCGAGCGGCGGATGGTCGAGCATGTCGTCCAGCGCGAGCGTCCAGGTCAGCCAGCGGGCGAACAGGTCCACGGCGGCGAGGTCGGCGGTCGGGAAGACGCGCGCGGCCAGCCGCTCGCAGCGGGCCCGGCCGAGCGGTGAGGTGTCCGGATCTCCGAGCACCAGGCCGCGGCCGCGCGCCCAGGTCTCCACCTGCGCGCACAGCCGCCACGACTCCGGGTGCATGGCCGCGGGCGCCGCCAGTGCGGCGGCCCCGTCGGCCGTCGAGAGAAGAAGAGAGATGTCCACGACGCGGTTCACGTTAATGATCAGTTCCCGGCGGAGGCCCGATCGGCACGTCAAGATTCGGGAAACGGCTGCTCGGGGCCCGGACGGGCGGGCGGTATGGGGGGAAGGTCCGATACCTTCGGACGCACGGCCGAGAGCGAACACGCCACCCGGCGGCCACGGGAACGACGCGGAACGCGTAACGTCGTGGTAACAGCGGCCGGGCATACTGCACAGTGGCCGGACCCGTCGCTCCGGCGGGCCGGCGGAGCAAGGCACCGAGGGAGAAGGCTTTGGACCGTCAGCAGGAGTTCGTGCTCCGGACGCTGGAGGAGCGCGACATCCGGTTCATCCGGCTGTGGTTCACCGACGTGCTCGGGTTCCTGAAGTCGGTGGCAGTCGCGCCCGCCGAACTGGAGGGCGCCTTCGGCGAGGGCATCGGTTTCGACGGCTCGGCGATCGAGGGCTTCGCCCGCGTCTACGAGGCCGACATGATCGCCAAGCCCGACCCGTCCACGTTCCAGGTCCTGCCGTGGCGCTCGGAGTCGCCCGGCGTCGGCCGGATGTTCTGCGACATCCTCATGCCGGACGGGTCGCCGAGCTTCGCCGACCCCCGGTACGTCCTCAAGCGCGCGCTCGCCCGCGCCGCCGACCTCGGGTTCACGTTCTACACCCACCCCGAGATCGAGTTCTTCCTGCTGAACACCAAGCCGGAGGACGGCAGCGAGCCCGAGCCCGCCGACTCCGGCGGCTACTTCGACCACACCCCGCACAGCGCCGCGCACGACTTCCGGCGCAACGCGATCATGATGCTGGAGTCGATGGGCATCTCCGTCGAGTACAGCCACCACGAGGGCGCCCCCGGCCAGCAGGAGATCGACCTGCGCTACGCCGACGCGCTCACCACCGCCGACAACATCATGACGTTCCGGCTGGTCATGAAGGAGGTCGCGCTCGAGCAGGGCGTGCACGCGTCCTTCATGCCGAAGCCGTTCACCGACCACCCCGGCTCCGGCATGCACACCCACATGTCCCTGTTCGAGGGCGACCGCAACGCCTTCTACGAGCCGGGCGCCGAGTTCAAGCTGTCGAAGGTCGGGCGCGCGTTCATCGCGGGCGTCCTGCGGCACTCCGCCGAGATCACGGCCGTCTGCAACCAGTGGGTCAACTCCTACAAGCGGCTGTGGGGCAACGTCGGATCCGCCGCGGGCGCCGGGGGAGAGGCCCCGTCCTACATCTGCTGGGGCCACAACAACCGCTCCGCGCTCGTCCGCGTCCCGATGTACAAGCCGCACAAGGGCCACTCCACCCGGATCGAGTTCCGCTCCCTCGACACCGCCGCCAACCCCTACCTCGCGTTCGCCGCGATCCTCGGCGCCGGGCTCAAGGGCATCGAGGAGGGCTACGAGCTCCCGGCGGGCGCCGAGGACGACGTGTGGGCGCTCACCCCCGCCGAGCGGCGCGCCCTCGGCATAGAGCCGCTCCCGCAGAACCTCGACGAGGCCGTCCACGCCATGGAGCGCAGCGAGCTGATGGCCGACGTCCTCGGCGAGCACGTCTTCGACTTCTTCCTCCGCAACAAGCGGCAGGAGTGGGAGGACTACCGCCGCGAGGTCACCGAGTTCGAGCGCAGGCGGCTGCTGGCCGTCCTGTGACCCCCGCCGGGGGCGCGGCGCATTACGGTTGAGGCGTGACCGAGCCCAGGACCACCGAGCCCAGGAACCGCGACCGCCGCCCGTCCCTCGCCGGACGCCTGGCACGCCTCGGCTTCACCGACGCGGGACGCGCGCAGCGGCTCGTCCGCGAGGCCGAGGCGGCGGACGGCGTCCGGCTCGACGGCCCGCTCCTGGAGGCGCTGCTCGGCGTCCTCGGCGGCACCGCCGACCCCGACCTCGCCCTCGGCGCCCTGCTCCGGCTGCTCGCCGCCGCAGACGAGCACGGCGAGGGCGCCGGACTGCGCGCCGCCCTCGCCGACGAGGACGGCACCCGCGACCGGCTGACCGCCGTCCTCGGCGCCAGCGCCGCGCTCGGCGACCACCTCGTCCGGCACCCCGGTCACTGGCACGTCCTGCGCGACCACCACGCCGGCTTCGGCGACGTCCGCGCCGAACTGCTCGCCGCCGTCGGCGCCCGCCCCGGCGACGCCGAGCCCGTCGCCGCGTCCGCGGGGAGCGCCGCGCCCGCCGCGCTGCGCGTCGCGTACCGGCGCCGCCTGCTCGACCTCGCCGGGCGCGACCTCGTCGGCGCCGCCGACGTCGCCCGGGTCGCCGCCGAACTCGCCGACCTCGCCGCCGCCGCGCTCGAGGCGGGCCTGGCGATCGCCCGCGCCGAGGTCCCCGAGCACCCGTCCTGCCGCCTCGCCGTCATCGGCATGGGCAAGTGCGGCGGCCGCGAGCTGAACTACGTCAGCGACGTCGACGTCGTGTTCGTCGCCGAGGCCCGCGACGGCGCCCCCGAGGACGCCGCGCTGCGCGCCGCGACGCGGCTCGCCGCCGCCACCATGCGCGCCTGCTCCGCCAGCACCGAGGAGGGCTCCCTCTGGGAGGTCGACGCCGCGCTGCGCCCCGAGGGCAAGGCCGGCCCCCTCGTCCGGACCCTCGCCAGCCACCGCGCCTACTACGAGCGCTGGGCGAAGACCTGGGAGTTCCAGGCGCTGCTGAAGGCCCGGCCCGTCGCCGGCGACGCCGACCTCGGCGCCCGCTACATCGACGCCGTCGCGCCCATCGTGTGGGCCGCCGCCGAAGGCGAGGACTTCGTCGAGGACGTCCAGGCCATGCGGCGCCGCGTCGAGGCCGACCTCGACCGGCGCGGCGCCGAGGCCGAACGGCAGCTCAAGCTCGGCCCCGGCGGCCTGCGCGACGTCGAGTTCGCCGTCCAGCTCCTCCAGCTCGTCCACGGCCGCACCGACGAGACGCTCCGCAGCCCCACCACCCTCGAGGCGCTCGCCGACCTGTCGCGCGGCGGCTACGTCGGCCGCGAGGACGCCGCGGCCCTCACGTCCGCCTACCGGTTCCTGCGCCGCGTCGAGCACCTCCTGCAGCTGCACCGGCTGCGCCGCACCCACCTCGTCCCCGACGACGAGGACGAGCTGCGCCGCCTCGGCCGCGCCCTCGGCCTGCGCACCGACCCGGTCGGCGAGTTCACCGCGCTGTGGCGGCGGCACGCCCGCGAGGTCCGCCGGCTGCACGAGAAGCTGTTCTACGCGCCGCTGCTGCGGGCCGTCGCGCGGCTCCCCGAGGAGGAGGCGCGGCTCACCCCCGAAGCCGCCCGCACCCGCCTCGAAGCCCTCGGCTACAACGACCCCGCCGGCGCCCTGCGGCACATCGAGGCCCTCACCGCCGGGGTGTCGCGCCGCGCCGCCATCCAGCGCACCCTGCTGCCGGTCATGCTCGGCTGGTTCGCCGACGCCCCCGACCCGGACGCCGGTCTGCTCGGCTTCCGGCAGGTCAGCGACGCCCTCGGCACCACCCCCTGGTACCTGCGGCTGCTCCGCGACGACATCACCGTCGCCGAGCGGATGGCGTGGGTGCTCGGCGCCAGCCGCTACGCCACCGACCTGCTGCTGCGCGCCCCCGAGGCCGTCGCCATGCTCGCCGGCGACGCCGAACTCGCGCCCCGCCCCCACGACGCGCTGCGCGCCGAGGCGCTCGCGGCCGTCCGCAGGCACGCCCCGTCCACCGCCGCGGACGCCGCCACCGCCGCCGCCGAGGACGCCGTCACCGTCGTGCGGGCCCTGCGCCGCCGCGAGCTGTTCCGCGTCGCCGTCGCCGACCTGCTCGGCCTCGCCGACGTCACCGCCGTCGGCGAGGCCCTCACCGACATCGCCGCCGTCACCGTCGAGGCCGCCCTGCGCGCCGCGACCGACGCGGTCGAGGCCCGCACCGGCGCGCCGCTGCCCACCCGCATGGCGGTCGTCGCGATGGGACGCTTCGGCGGGCGCGAACTCGGCTACGGCAGCGACGCCGACGTCATGTTCGTCCACGACCCGCTCCCCGGCGCCGACGAGCGCGCCGCGGACCGCGCCGCCCGCGCCGTCGCCGAGGAACTGCGCCGGCTGCTGTCGCTGCCCGCCTCCGACCCGCCGCTGGCCATCGACCCCGACCTGCGGCCCGAGGGCCGCCGCGGCCCGCTCGTCCGCACCCTCGCGTCCTACGCCGCCTACTACGCCCGCTGGTCCGAGCCGTGGGAGACGCAGGCGCTGCTGCGCGCCGACCCGATGATCGGCGACCCCGGCCTGCGCGACCGGTTCCGCGCCCTCATCGACCCGATCCGCCGCCCGCCCGGCGGCATCGCCGACGACGCCGTCCGGCAGATCCGCCGCCTGAAGGCCCGCATGGAGTCCGAGCGGCTCCCGCGCGGCGCCGACCCGCGCCTGCACGTCAAGCTCGGCCCCGGCGGCCTGTCGGACGTCGAATGGGTCGTCCAGCTCATCCAGCTGCAGCACGCCCACGACGTCCCGGAACTGCGCACCACCCGCACCCTCGCCGCGCTCGACGCCGCCGTCGGCGCGGACCTGCTCGACCCCGCCGACGCCGAGGTGCTCGCCGCCGCCTGGAAACTCGCGACCCGCATCCGCGGCGCCGTCATGCTCGTCCGCGGCAGGGCGTCCGACCTGCTGCCCACCGACAACCGCAGCGACCGCAGCGCCGTCGCCCGCGTCCTCGGCCACGCCACCGCCGGAGACCTCCTGGAGGACCACCGCCGCTGCACCCGCCGCGCCCGCGCGGTCGTCGAGCGGGTCTTCTACGGCTACGCCGACTGACCGGCCCCCACCGGCTCAGGACGGTCGCCGGCGGCGGGCCGCGGCGCCGGGACGGGCGCGGCGGGCGCGCACCGCCCGAGCAGCCGGTCCCGCGCGTCCAGCAGCCGCCGCGGCGTCCGCGCGTACAGCAGCCACGACACCGCCAGCGCGCCCGCGACCACCGCGAACCCCGCGGCCGCGTCCAGCACGTAGTGGTTGGCGGTCGCGAGGATCACCAGCGTGGTCGTCACCGGGTACAGCACGCCCAGCGCCTTCAGCCACCGCCGCGCCGTCAGCCGCACCATGATGAACCCGCACCACAGCGCCCAGCCCGCGTGCATCGACGGCATCGCCGCGTACTGGTTCGTCATCGTCGCCGACGCGTCGCTCGCGTACAGGCCGAACGACTGCAGCGCCGTCACCGGGTCGACGAACCCCGCCTCGTGCAGGAACCGCGGCGGCGCCAGCGGGTACAGCCAGAAGCCGAGCACCGCCACCCCGGTCGCGATCATCAGGGACGTCCGCAGCCACCGGTAGTCCTGCGGCCGGCGCAGGTACAGCCACACCACCATGCCGAGCGTCACGGCGAAGTGCATCGTCGCGTAGAAGACGTTCGCCGCCTTCGCCAGCCACGGCAGGTCCAGCAGCGCGCGGTTGAGCGACAGCTCGACGTCGAGGCCCAGCGCCCCTTCGAACCGCAGGATCTGGTCCGCGTGGGCGAACGCGGACGCGGTGCCGTCCTGCACCAGCACGATGCGCGTCAGCGAGTAACCGGTGTAGAAGACGACGATCAGCAGCAGTTCGCGCCACACCGGGGGTACCGTGAACACCCGGCGCCGCGGCGGGGCGGCCTGCCGTCGCCGCTCACCGCGCGGGGCCGGGTGGGCCGGGACTCGGTGAGCGGCCGGGGGGGCGATCTGGGCCATACCGACCATCCTTCTCCGGCGGCCCAGATATGTGATCACCGCAGCGAACGGTCTTCACCTCAGACCTGAGTAGTACGACCCTGACCCCGTCTCCGGTCTTTGGGTGGAGTTAACCGAACCTTTCCGGTTGATTTCAGGTGACCCCGGCCACACCTCCGGGACCAGACCGCGCGCCCCGCCCCGTCCGGCGTCGCGCCGCCGCCCGTCCGGCGGCACGACATCGCCCGTCCGGCGGCACGACATCGCGCGGCCCCAGCGGAGAACCGCCGGGGCCGCGCGAATCGGTGGGGATCTTTAGATGTCGTAGTACATCTCGAACTCGTGGGGGTGCGGGCGGAGGCGGATCGGGTCGATCTCGAACTCGTTCTTCATCGAGATCCAGGTGTCGATGAGGTCCTGGGTGAAGACGCCGCCCTCGAGCAGGTAGTCGTGGTCGGCCTCGAGGGCCGCGAGGACCTCGGGGAGCGAGCCGGGGACCTGCGGGATCGCGCGGGCCTCCTCCGGCGGGAGCTCGTAGAGGTCCTTGTCGACCGGCTCCGCGGGCTCGATCTTGTTCTTGATGCCGTCCAGGCCGGCCATCAGCATCGCCGAGAAGGCCAGGTACGGGTTGCAGGACGGGTCCGGCACGCGGAACTCGACGCGCTTGGCCTTCGGGTTGGAGCCGGTGATCGGGATCCGGATGCAGGCCGAGCGGTTCCGCTGCGAGTAGACCAGGTTGACCGGGGCCTCGTAGCCGGGGACCAGGCGGTGGTAGGAGTTCACCGTCGGGTTGGTGAAGGCCAGCAGGGACGGCGCGTGCTTGAGCAGGCCGCCGATGTAGTAGCGGGCGTTGTCGGACAGGCCCGCGTACCCGACCTCGTCGTAGAAGAGCGGCGAGCCGTCCTTCCACAGCGACTGGTGGCAGTGCATGCCGGACCCGTTGTCACCGAAGATCGGCTTGGGCATGAACGTGACGGTCTTGCCCGCGGCGCGCGCGACGCTCTTGACGACGTACTTGTAGAGCAGGAGGTTGTCGGCGGCCTTCAGGAGGGTGTCGAACTTGACGCCGATCTCGGACTGGCCCGCGGTGCCGACCTCGTGGTGGTGCAGCTCGACGTTCAGGCCGACGTTCAGCAGCTGCGCGGACATCTCCGAGCGCAGGTCGGTGTAGTGGTCCATCGGCGGGACGGGGAAGTAGCCGCCCTTGTAGCCGGGCTTGGCGCCCAGGTTGCCGCCCGGCTCCTCGCGGCCGGTGTTCCACGCGCCCTCGATGGAGTCCAGGTGGTAGAAGCCGGCGTTCGGCGACGTCTGGAAGCGGACGTCGTCGAAGATGTAGAACTCCGCCTCGGGGCCGAAGTAGCAGGTGTCGGCGATGCCGGAACCGCGCAGGTAGTCCTGGGCCTTCTTCGCGACGTTGCGCGGGTCGCGGCTGTAGGGCTCCCCGGTCAGCGGGTCGTGCACGAAGAAGTTCAGGTTCAGCGTCTTGTGCTGCCGGAACGGGTCGAGCACGGCGGTCGCCGGGTCGGGCAGCAGCAGCATGTCCGACTCGTGAATCTCCTGGAACCCGCGGACGGACGAGCCGTCGAACATCAGGCCCTCGGTGAAGATGCTCTCGTCGAAGCGCTCGACGGGGAACGTCAGGTGCTGCATCTTCCCCGGCAGGTCCACGAACCGGCAGTCGACGAACCGTACGTCCTCGTCCCTGATATAGCTCAGGATCTCTTCGGCGCTGCTGAACATCCGGCCTCCTTGGCACTCCTTGGCTATCCAAGAGGCTAGGCAGCCGCCGTTTCCCGGCCATGTCCCATATGTTTCGAGCGTGTTACGCGGGTCGCCCTTCCTGTGACGGACCGTCCGGGGCGAGGGCCCGTCGGAACCCGCCGGGGGAGCGGATAGCGTAGGGACATGAGCAGTGGCAAGGGCCCGCGCTGGACGCAGACGTGGCTGAGCGGCGCGCGCGCGGCAGGGGCCGACCTCGGGGACCCCGGGGAGCGGTTCGGTTTTCCGGAGAGCGGCAGCGGCGCCGTCGCGAGCTACCCGCGCAGGATCGGCGCGCTGTTCGTCGACTGGGGGCTGTCGATGCTGGTCGCGAGCATGCTGGCGCGCACCCTCGACTGGGGGCCGCCCGAGCGCAGCACCTGGACGCTCGTCGTCTTCGGCATCCAGGCGTGGCTGCTCACCTCGATGATCGGCATGACGATCGGCAAGCGGCTGTGCGGGATCCGGGTGATCCGGCTGGACGGGCGTCCGGTGGGGCTCGGCTGGGGCCTCGCGCGCACGCTCCTGCTGCTCCTCGTCGTCCCGGCCCTGCTCTGGGACCGCGACTACCGCGGACTGCACGACCGGGCGGCCAACACCGCCGTCGTGAACATCTGACCCGCGCCCGCCCACGCGCACCCCGACCATGCGAAGCGCCCCCTCCCGTCCGGGAGGGGGCGCTTCGCCGTTCCGTCGTCAGCGCATCCGGGGCTTGGGGCCCTTGGGCATCTTCGCGCCCTTCGGGATCGGGCCCTTCGGCATCTGCATGGCGCGGGGCAGCGCCTGCAGCCGGTCGTTCAGCTCCGCGACCTGGCCCTTGCTCAGGTTGCGCGGCAGCTTCATCAGGTGCCGCTGCAGCTTGTCCACCGGGATCTGCCCCTCGTCGTCGCCCACCTGGACGTCGTAGATGGGGACCTGCTGGGCCGCGCGGGAGATGCGCTTCTTCTCCGCGCCGAGCAGGTGCCCGACCCGGTTGCGGGGGCCCTCGGAGACCAGCACGACCCCGGCGCGCCCGACCGCGCGGTGCACCATGTCGAGGTTGCGGTTGCCGGCCACCGCCTCGGTGACGGTCCAGCCGCCGCGCATGTTCTTCAGGATCGCGGCGGCCGCGCCCGGCTGCCCCGCGATCACCTTGTACTGGGCGCGCTGCGCCAGCTGCCCGAACACGATCATGCCGACCGCGAACGCGGCCAGGATGCCCAGCGGGATGAAGAACCAGAGCTGGCCGAAGATCAGCCCGATGGCGACGAGGACGGCCAGCGTCCCGAGCGCCGAGGCGAAGACGATCGGGAGGGCCTTCGGGTTCGCCTGGTGCAGCACCTGGGCGACCATGCGGATCTGCTTGAGGCGGCCCGGACGCTCCTGGCCTCCGTCTGCGGGCTTTTTCGACATGGTTCCAAGGATAGTCGGGTCGGGGTCGTCACCGGACAGGCGATTCGTCCCCGAACGGCGTGCGCGTCAGGACTCCCGGGCCTCGATCGCCTGCTTGTAGAGGCGCCCGGCGCGGTAGCTGGACCGGACGAGCGGACCGGACATCACGCCCGCGTAGCCGATCTCCCGGGCCTCGTCCGCCAGCTCCACGAACTCCTCCGGCTTCACCCAGCGCTCGACCGGGTGGTGCCGCGGGGACGGCCGCAGGTACTGCGTGATCGTGATGAGTTCGCAACCGGCGTCGTGCAGGTCGCGCAGCGCGGTGGAGACCTCCTCGCGGGTCTCGCCCATGCCCAGGATCAGGTTCGACTTGGTGACCAGCCCGTCCTCGCGGGCCCTGGAGATCACCTCCAGGGAGCGCTCGTAGCGGAACCCGGGGCGGATCCGCTTGAAGATCCGCGGGACGGTCTCGACGTTGTGCGCGAGGACCTCCGGCCGCGACGAGAACACCTCGGCGAGCTGCTCGGGCACCGCGTTGAAGTCGGGGATGAGCAGCTCGACGCCGCAGCCGGGCACGGCCGCGTGGATCTGCCGCACCGTCTCCGCGTACAGCCAGGCGCCGCCGTCCTCCAGGTCGTCGCGGGCGACGCCCGTGACGGTGGCGTACTTCAGGCCCATCGTCACGACGGACTCGGCGACGCGGCGCGGCTCGTCCCGGTCGAGCGCGGCGGGCTTGCCCGTGTCGATGTTGCAGAAGTCGCAGCGCCGGGTGCACTGCTCCCCGCCGATGAGGAACGTGGCCTCGCGGTCCTCCCAGCATTCGAAGATGTTGGGACAGGCCGCCTCCTGGCACACCGTGTGCAGGCCCTCGGACTTCACCAGCCCGATGAGCTCCCTGTACTGCGGGCCCATCTTCAGCCGGGTCTTGATCCATTCGGGCTTGCGCTCGATCGGGGTCTGGCTGTTGCGTGCCTCAATGCGCAGGAGCTTGCGCCCCTCAGGTGTCACCGTTGTCACGCGTTCAGCCTACGTCGCGGTTCCAGGGATCGGCACACCGTGCGCGACCGCCCGCCCCCGGCCCGGCGTCGAAGCCGTATCGGGGGGATCTCGAACGAGTGACGTTAACGGCGGGGCGCCGCGGATTCGCGTGTTTCGGTCATCTCTTTCCCCGGACGTCTCTAGGGTGGCTCCCTGTCGTCACGAAGAGTCGTCACGGTCAGCGAGCGGACAGGAGGAGCGCGGTGGGTCTGGCAATGTCGTACCTCAGGGTGCCGCCCGTGCTGGAGGGGGAGTCGGACCCCGGCCGGATCGCCCGCCGCGTGTTCGGCGACCGCGAGTGGCGCTGCCGCGCCGCGTCCGCGCCCGTCGACCTCGGCGGCGCCTGGCAGGCGCTGCACTTCCTGCTGACGGGCGACGCGTGGGAGGGCCGCCAGCCCGAGGCGGACGTGGTGTGCGGCGGGCGGCTGCTCACCGAGGACGGCGCCGACGAGCTCGGCATGGACGTCGTCTACCTGGCCCCGGACCGCGTCAAGCCCGCCGCCGACCACCTCGCGGCGACGCCGTTCGCCGACGTCGCCGCCCGCTTCGACGCCGCCGCGATGCGCGCCGCGGGCGTCCAGGACGCGGAGGGCCTCGACGCCGCCGTCCTCGACGCGACGCTCGCGCCCGCCTACCGGGCGCTCACCGGGCTCTTCGGCGCGGCCGCCGACGAGGGCGAGGCCGTCTACAAGGTGATGCTCCCCACCTGACTCGCTTCCCACCGGACCTGCGCCCACCCGACCGGGGCCCGCGGATTCCGCGGGCTCAGAGCGAGGCGAGGAGCCGGGGCTCGAGGCGCGTCTCCTTCGCGGTGCCCGGACCGTCCGGCTCCACCCGGTAGGCGCCCGCCTCCTGCCGGAACGAGACGGCCTGGACGAACTCGGTGCCCACGTAGTGCAGGGCGACCGACTCGTCCGCCGCGTAGCCGCCGGGCAGGGTGCCCTCGCCCACGAGCTGCTGCAGCAGGGGGCGCCGCTGCGGGTCGCTGTCGTAGTGGACGCCGCAGGAGTACGGCAGGAGCCCGAGGCCGTCGGTCAGCGGGCGCAGCTGCGGGCCGAACGAGTCGGTGTTGCCGCCGACGTGCCAGCACAGCGCCCCCGCGCTCTGCCCGGACAGCACGACGCCCGCCTCCCACGCCTCCCGCATGATCGCGTCGAGGCCGTGCAGCCGCCACAGCGCGAGCAGGTTGGCGACGCTCCCGCCCGACACGTACACGAGGTCCTGGGTGAGCAGGTGCGCCCGCATGTCCGCCACGTTCGGCATGGGGAACAGCGCCAGGTGGCTCACCTCCGCGTCCAGGGCCGCGAACGCGGCGTAGAAGCGGGACACGTACTCGGCGCCGTCGCCGAGGGCGGTGGTGAGGAAGCAGACGCGGGGCCGGTCCTGCCCGGTGAGGTCGACGGCGTAGCGCAGCAGCGGGCTCGGCGCGAGCCCCTCCCGGCCGTCGGGGACGAACGACCCGCCGCCGATCGCGAGAATGTGCGGCTGTCCGTCGGTGCTCATGCGCCCTCCTCCAGGCCGTCCGGCACGGCCGTTCGCTGTCGCTGTCACCGTACGGCCACCGCGGACCGCGGGCCGCGACTTTGACGAATCTTGGGCGCGACGCGCGGAACCCCCGCCGGGCCGGTGGGGCGGCGGGGGTTCCGGTGACCGGGACGAGGGTCAGAGGCCGAGCTCGGCCTCGAAGTTGCCCTCCTCCAGACGGTGCTTGACGGTGCCCAGGAAGCGGGCGGCGTCGGCGCCGTCGATGAGCCGGTGGTCGTAGGTCAGGGCCAGGTAGACCATGGACCGGACGGCGATGACCTCGCCCAGCTCGGGGTCGTCGATGACGGCGGGGCGCTTGACGACCGCGCCCGTGCCGAGCATCCCGACCTGCGGCTGGTTGAGGATCGGGGTGTCGAACAGGGCGCCGCGGCTGCCGGTGTTGGTCAGCGTGAACGTGCCGCCGGCGAGCTCGTCCGGGCTGAGGTTGCCGGTGCGGGTCCGCTCGGCGAGGTCGGCGATCCGCTGCGCGAGCCCGGCCAGGTTGAGCTGGCCCGCGTTGTCGATCACCGGGACCATCAGGCCGCGCTCGGGCACGTCCACCGCGATGGCGAGGTTCTCGACGTCGTGGTAGGTGACCTCGTTCGTCTCGCTGTTGATGACGGCGTTCAGCTTCGGGTGCGCCTTGAGCGCCTCGACGGTCGCCATCGCGAAGAACGGCAGGAAGGACAGCTTGACGCCTTCGCGGGCCTCGAACTCGGCCTTGGCCTGGCCGCGCAGCCGCGCGATCTTCGTGACGTCCACCTCGACGACGGTGGTGAGCTGCGCCGACACCTGCAGCGACTCCACCATGCGGCGGGCGATCGTCTGCCGGATCCGCGACATCGGCTCGGTCTTGCCGCGCAGCGCGAGCTGGTCGGCGGGAGCGGCGGCGGGCGGCGGGGTCGCGGCGCGGGCGGACGGGCGCGCGGCCGGGGCCGCGGGCGCCGCCGGGGCGGCCGGGGCGGCGG
>NZ_QHJN01000164.1:0-17648 GCF_003947565.1 Actinomadura sp. WAC 06369
GTCGTTCACCGACTCCCGCCGCAGCTCCGGCGGGCGGGGGGACAAGCGGGGGGACAAGCTGCCCTACACCTACGAACTGCGGCGCGGGGAGCGGTCCTGGATCGCCCGGGACGGCGACGACCCCAGCCGGACGGTCACCGGCATCGACGCGAAGGCCGTGTTCCCCACCCCCGAGGACGAGGCGGCGTGGAAGCGCGCCGGGTCCCGAGCTCTGGTCCCGCCGGAGCTGCGGCGGGAGTCGGTGAACGACTACGACATGGCGATCCGCTACAGCATCGGCGACGAGGGCCTGACGATGGCGGAGCTGCGGAAGCTGCCGGACGACGCGGCCGGGCTGGAGGCGGAACTGCGCCGCCGGTTCGACGCCGACGCCCGCCGGGTCGAAGCGGGCACCCGCACCGCCGACCCCGAGGTCCGCCGGTTCATCGAGCGGACGCGGCCCTCGTTCTCCGAGTACGTCTTCGCGGTCGCCGCGGACCTGCTGGCGGGCCCGCTCACCCCGGGCACGAAGGCCGCGCTGTACCGGGTGCTGGCCGCGCGGCCGGACGTCCGCTCGCCGGGCACGGCGACCGACCCGCTCGGCCGGCGCGGCGTGGCGCTGGTCCTGCCGTTCACGGGGGAGGGCCCGGCGGTCGAGTCCCGGCTGATCGTCGACCGGGAGTCGGCGGAGCTGCTCGCGTACGACTCCGGCCGCCTGACGATGTCGTACGGGCGCACGGGGTGGGTCGACCGGATCGGCGTGCGTCCCTGACGGGGGCGTGCACGGGGAGTATCCGGTTCGGCACCCCCGGCGGTCGCGGGAAGTTATAGCCTTCCCACCGTGTCCGGACTGACGATTCCCCAGCCCCAGTTCCCCGACGACGACGGCGGCGCCGACCCCCGGCTCTGCGAGGCGCTCGCGGGGTACGCGGCGGGACGGGTCGGCCAGCACACCGTCCTGCGCCGGCTGCAGGGCGCCCGGCTGCTGGTGCCCGTCGTCGCGATCCTCACCGAGGAGGAGGACGTCGCGCCCGGCGAGCTGCGGCGGGAGAAGTCGAGCGACATGGCGCTGCCGCTGCTGACCGGCGAGGACAGGCGCCGCGGCGTGCTCGGGTTCACCTGCACCGAGACGATGAAGGCGTGGCGGGCGGACGCCCGGCCGGTGGCGGTGCCCGCCGGCCAGGCGTGCCGCGCGGTGCTGGACGAGAACGCCGACGCCCTCGTGATCGACGTGGCGGGGCCGGTGCCGTTCGCCGTCGACGGGCTGCGGCTGCACCTGCTCGCCGAGGGGCGCCCGATCCCCGCGCCGCACGAGGACCCGGACGTCCTCGCCGCGGTGGAGGCCGCGTTCGGTTCCGACGAGGCGGTCGCGGGGGTGCGGGTCACCGAGGGCACGTCCGCCGAGCTGGCCGTCCGGTTCGCGGTGAGCCCGGGGCACGACGAGCGCCGCACCGTCCAGCGGGTGTCGGACCGGCTCGCGGAGGTGCTGCGCGGCCGGATCGTCGGCGGCGTCGAGCTGAGCGTCGTCCGCCGCGCGTAAAACCGTTCGACGCCGCTTCGGCCGGGCCGCCATCCTGACCCGATGGACGACTCCGGCATCGACGCCTTCCTCACCGACGGGTACCTCAAGGTCACGGAGGCGTTCCCCCGCGAACTCGCCGACGAGTGCCGGGACGTCCTCTGGCGGGACACCGGCTGCGACCCGGACGACCGCGCGACCTGGACCCGGCCCGTCGTCCGGCTCGGCCACTACGCGCAGGAGCCGTTCCGGGCCGCCGCGAACACCCCCCGCCTGCACGCCGCGTTCGACGCGCTCGCCGGGGAGGGCGGCTGGACGCCGCAGGGCGGCCTCGGGACGTTCCCGGTGCGGTTCCCGAGCGCGGAGGAGCCGGGCGACGACGGCTGGCACATCGACGCGAGCTTCCCCGGCGACGACCCGTCCGACTTCATGGCCGCCCGCGTGAACGTCGCGTCCAAGGGGCGCGCGCTGCTGATGCTGTTCCTGTTCTCCGACGTCGGCGAGGACGACGCCCCCACCCGGATCCGCGTGGGGTCCCACCTGGACGTCCCGCCGATCCTGGAGCCCGCGGGCGACCGCGGCCTGGCCTTCATGGAGCTCGCCGAGCGCGCCGTGCCCGCCACCGGGCACCGCCCCGTCGCGTACGCGACCGGACGGGCGGGCGACGTCTACCTGTGCCACCCGTTCCTGGTGCACGCCGCCCAGCCGCACCGGGGCGCGGAGCCGAAGTTCATGGCGCAGCCGCCGCTGCTGCCCGCGGGCCCGGTCCGGGACGACTCGCCCGTCGCCGCCGCGATCCGCCGGGGCCTGTCCGCCTGACCCGTCCCGCCCCGGTCCGCGGGGCCGCCGGGGCGCCGGCCGTCTCAGCTGATGGACGCCGGTCTCGGGGAGGCGTCCGGCGCCAATAGGATTCAGGGCATGCTGCGCT
This sequence comes from Actinomadura sp. WAC 06369, assembly GCF_003947565.1. Lineage (NCBI taxonomy): Bacteria > Bacillati > Actinomycetota > Actinomycetes > Streptosporangiales > Thermomonosporaceae > Actinomadura > Actinomadura sp. WAC 06369. The sequence goes on from NZ_QHJN01000164.1 coordinate 2,427, forward strand.
GGTTGACCGCGGGGGAGTCCCATGGCCCGGCCCTCACCGCGATCGTGGAGGGCCTTCCGGCCGGTGTGCGCGTGACTTCGGCGGACATCGCCGAGGACCTGCGCCGCCGGCGGCTCGGGCACGGGCGGGGCGCCCGGATGAAGTTCGAGCAGGACGAGGTGCGGATCCTCGGCGGGGTCCGGCACGGGGTGACGCTCGGCGGCCCCGTCGCGATCGAGGTCGGCAACACCGAGTGGCCCAAGTGGGAGACGGTGATGGCGGCCGACCCGGTCGACCCCGAGGTGCTGGCGGCGCAGGCGCGCAACGCGCCGCTGTCGCAGCCGCGGCCCGGCCACGCCGACCTCGTCGGCATGCAGAAGTACGGGTTCGACGACGCCCGGCCCGTCCTGGAGCGGGCGAGCGCGCGGGAGACCGCGGCGCGGGTCGCGCTCGGCGCGGTCGCGAAGGCGTTCCTGAAGCAGGCGCTCGGCGTGGACGTCCTCAGCCACGTGATCGCGCTCGGCGAGGTGTCGGCGCCGGACGGCGTCCTGCCCGAGCCCGGCGATCTGGCGGCGGTCGACGAGAGCCCGGTGCGGTGCTTCGACGCGGCCGCGTCCGCGGCGATGGTCGCGCACGTCGACGAGGTGAAGAAGGCCGGCGACACGCTCGGCGGCGTCGTCGAGGTGCTGGCCTACGGCCTGCCGCCCGGCCTGGGCAGCCACGTGCACTGGGACCGGCGGCTCGACGCGCGGCTCGCCGGGATCCTCATGGGCATCCAGGCGATCAAGGGCGTGGAGGTCGGCGACGGGTTCACCACCGCGCGGCGGCGCGGGTCGGCCGCGCACGACGAGATCGAGGGCTCCGACGCGGGCATCCGGCGCCGGACGAACCGCGCGGGCGGCGTCGAGGGCGGCATGACGACGGGCGAGCCGCTGCGCGTCCGGGCCGCGATGAAGCCGATCTCCACGGTGCCGCGCCGCCTCGACACCATCGACGTGAAGACCGGGGAGCCCGCCAAGGCGATCAACCAGCGCAGCGACGTCACCGCCGTGCCGGCCGCCGGGGTGGTCGCCGAGGCGATGGCGGCGCTGGTGCTGGCGGACGCGGCGCTGGAGAAGCTCGGCGGCGACTCCGCCGAGGAGACCGCCCGCAACCTGCGCGGATACCTGTCCTCCCTGACCATCAAGTGAACGACCATCGAGTGAACGGGGCCTCCTGCATGACGCGACCCAGGGCCGTCCTGATCGGGGCGCCGGGCTCGGGCAAGACGACGGTCGGCGCGGCGCTCGCCGAGCGGCTCGGGGTGTCGCTGCGCGACACCGACGCCGACGCCGAGGCGGCGGCCGGCAAGCCGATCGGCGAGATCTTCATCGACGACGGCGAGGAGCGGTTCCGGGAACTGGAGCGCGCGGCCGTCGCGGCGGCCCTCGCCGAGCACGACGGCGTCCTCGCGCTCGGCGGCGGCGCCGTGCTGGCGCCGGAGACGCAGGAGCTCCTCGCCGGGCAAACGGTCGTGTACCTGCGGGTCGGCCTCGCGGAGGCGGTGAAGCGGGTCGGGCTGGCGTCGGCGCGGCCGCTGCTGGTGCTGAACCCGCGCAGCCGGATGCGCAAGCTCCTGGAGGAGCGGCTGCCGGTCTACGAGCGGCTGGGGACCGTGCACGTCGACACCGACGGGCGCGAGCCCGCCGAGATCGTCCGGGAGATCGCCGAGGCCCTGGAGACGGACGCGTGATCGTGCCGGCGCGGGTGCGCGTGGAAGGCGCCGACCCCTACGACGTCGTCATCGGGACGGGCGTGCTGGCGGAGCTGCCGGGCCTGCTCGGCGACCGCGTCCGGACGGTCGCGGTCGTGCACGCCGAGGGCCTGCCGGAGATCGCGCGGCCGGTGTGCGAGGCGCTGGAGAAGGCCGGGCACGCGGTGCACGCGCTGCCCGTCCCGGACGGCGAGGCGGCCAAGGAGGCCGGGGTGCTCGCCGGGCTGTGGTCGGCGTTCGCGCGGCTCGGCATGACCCGGACCGACGCGATCGTGGGCGTCGGCGGCGGCGCGACCACCGACCTCGCCGGGTTCGCCGCCGCCTCGTGGCTGCGCGGCGTCCGCTGCGTGCTGGTGCCGACGACGCTGCTCGGCATGGTCGACGCGGCGGTCGGCGGCAAGACCGGCATCAACATCCCCGAGGGCAAGAACCTCGTGGGCGCGTTCCACCCCCCGGCCGGGGTGCTGTGCGACCTCGCCGCGCTGGTGACGATGCCGCACGAGGACTACGTCAGCGGGCTCGCGGAGGTCGTCAAGGCCGGGTTCATCGCCGACCCGGTCATCCTCGACCTGGTGGAGGCCGACCCGGAGGGCGCGGCGCGCCCGGACGGCCCGCACACCCGCGAGCTCGTCGAGCGGGCCGTCCGGGTGAAGGCCGAGGTCGTCGGGGCGGACCTGAAGGAGAGCGGCCTGCGGGAGATCCTCAACTACGGCCACACGCTCGCGCACGCGATCGAGAAGGCCGAGGACTACCGCTTCCGGCACGGCCACGCCGTCGCGATCGGCATGGTGTACGCGGCCGAGCTGGCGCGCCTCGCCGGGCGGCTGGACGCCGCGGACGTCGCGCGGCACCGGTCCGTCCTGACGTCGGTGGGCCTGCCGGTGGCGTACGCGGCGGACGCGTGGCCGGGGCTGCGCGCCGCGATGGCGATCGACAAGAAGTCGCGGGGCGCCACGCTGCGGTTCGTGGTGCTGGACGGCGTCGCGAAGCCGGGCCGCCTGGAGGGCCCGGACGAGGAGCTGCTCGCCGCCGCCTACCGGGAGGTCGCCCGATGAGCCGGGTGCTGGTGCTGAACGGGCCGAACCTCGGGCGTCTCGGGACGCGCGAGCCCGACGTCTACGGCGCGACCACGTTCGAGGGGCTGGCGGCGCTGTGCCGCGACGCCGGGCGGCGGCTGGGCCTGGAGGCCGACGTGCGGCAGACCGACGACGAGGCCGAGCTGATCCGCTGGGTGCACGAGGCCGCCGACGAGCGGCTGCCGGTCGTGCTGAACCCGGCGGCGTTCACCCACTACTCGTACGCGCTGCGCGACGCCCTCGCGCAGCGGACCGCGCCGCTCGTCGAGGTGCACATCTCCAACCCGGCGGCGCGGGAGGAGTTCCGGCACACCTCGGTCGTGGCGGGCGTCGCGACCGGCACGATCGCCGGGTTCGGGACGTTCTCGTACGTCCTGGCCCTGCAGGCGGTCGTCGAGCTGCTCGCCGAGGAGGCGGGCGGGCGGGGCTAGGGCCCCTCGACGGCCGCGCGGGTCATGGCCTTGAGCTCGGCGACGACGTCGTCGAGCGGACGGACGTCGCGGTGGGCGCGGCACAGCACGGTCGCGCCCTCGACGGCGGCGACGATCAGCCGCGCGAGGCTCGCCGCCCGGTCGTCCGGGACGCCGGCGTTGCCGAGGCCGGTGGCGAGGGTGTCCTCCCAGCGGCCGAACGCGGCGGCGGCCGCGGCGGCGAGCTGCGGCGCGTCGTCGTGGCACTCCACGGTGACGGCCACGATCGGGCAGCCGGCCCGGAAGCCGCTGCGGATCAGCACCTGGCGCCACCAGCCGACGAAGGCGTCCACGGCGGACGCCGCGTCGCCGCCCTCGGTGGCCGCGACGATCCCGGCGTTGAGGAACTCCCCGGCGTAGCGGACGGCCTCCTCGGCGAGCTGCGCCTTGCCCTCGGGGAAGTGGTGGTAGATCGATCCGCGCGGTGCGCCGCTGTGCGCGATGACGTCGCGGAAACCCGTGCCGCTGTAGCCGCGCTCGCGGAAAAGGTAGGCGGCGCTGCGGACCATGCGCTCCCGGCTGTCGGACCCCATGCCACCGATTATGACATTCATCATAAGCAACGCGCATTGACCATGACGATCGTCATAGGAAACGCTCATTATGTCGAACGTCATACTTGCCTGGGAGGCGGGTGGGACGTTCCACCGACCAGCGGCCCGGGTCCGGGCAGGAAAGGCGAGGAGACCTCGTGATCGACCTCCAGCGTGACGGCGACGTGTTCGTCCTGCGCCTCGACGCGGGCGAGAACCGGTTCGGCCCCGACTTCCTCGACGCCGTCGAGGGGGCGCTCGACACCGTCGCCGCGGCGGACGGGCCGCGCGCCCTCGTCACCGTCGGGACGGGCAAGTTCTTCTCCAACGGCCTCGACCTGGAGTGGCTGGGCGCCCACCGCGACGAGTTCGAGGGGTACCTCGGCCGCGTGAACGGCCTGTACGCGCGGCTGCTCGAACTGCCCGCGCCGACCGTCGCGGCCGTCAACGGGCACGCGTTCGCCGGCGGCGGGATGCTCGCCCTCGCGCACGACTTCGCCGTCATGCGCACCGACCGCGGCTACTTCTGCCTGCCCGAGGTCGACCTGGGGATGAGCTTCACCCCGGGGATGAACGCGCTGATCACGGCCCGGCTGGCGGCCGGGGTCGCGCACGAGGCCATGATCACCGGCCGCCGGTACACCGCGGCGGAGGCCCTGGCCGCCGGGATCGTGCAGCGCACCGCCGCCGAGGACGAGGTACTGCCCGCGGCCGTCGAGTGGGCCGCGTCCCTGGCGGGCAAGGACGGGAAGGTCGTCGGGCGGATCCGGCGCGACATGTACCGCGGCGCGCTGCGGGCGCTGCGGGGACCCGCGCTCGGCTGACCCCGCCGCTGGGCGGAGGCCGCCCGGCGGGCTAGGTTGTGTTCGACTGGAATCGGATTCGGTAAATCGGGAAGGGGTGCCGATGCGCATCGGGATGGCCCTCAACTACGCGGGCGGTTTCAAAGAGACCGTCGAGGAGCTCGCCGACTACGAGAAGGCCGGGCTCGACATCGTCTACATCGCCGAGGCCTACAGCTTCGACGCGGTCAGCCAGATGGGATTCATCGCCGCGAAGACCGAGCGGCTGGAGATCGCGTCCGGCATCCTCAACATCTACTCCCGCACGCCCACCGCGCTCGCGCAGACCGCGGCCGGCCTGGACTACGTCTCCGACGGCCGGTTCACGCTCGGCATCGGCGCCTCCGGCCCGCAGGTCATCGAGGGCTTCCACGGCGTCCCCTACACCGCCCCGCTCGGCCGCACCCGCGAGATCATCGAGATCTGCCGCAAGGTGTGGCGCCGCGAGCGGCTCCAGCACCAGGGCAAGCACTACACGCTGCCGCTGCCCGAGGGGCAGGGCACCGGTCTCGGCAAGCCGCTCAAGCTGATCAACCACCCGGTGCGCGAGAGCATCCCGATCATGGTGGCCGCGATCGGCCCGAAGAACGTCGAGCTGACCGCCGAGATCGCCAACGGCTGGGAGCCGATCTTCTACATGCCGGAGAAGGCCGCCGACGTGTGGGGCGCGTCCCTCGCCGCGGGCAAGGCGAAGCGGGACGCCTCGCTCGGCGAGCTCGACGTCGTCGCGCAGGCCACGCTCGCGATCGGCGACGACGTCCAGGGCTACCTGGAGTTCGGCCGCCCGATGGCCGCGCTGTACATCGGCGGCATGGGCGCCAAGGGCAAGAACTTCTACAACGACCTCGCCCGCCGCTACGGCTTCGAGAAGGAGGCCGAGGAGATCCAGGACCTCTACCTGGACGGCAAGAAGGACGAGGCCGCCGCGAAGGTCCCGCAGGAACTGCTCGAGAAGATGTCGCTGATCGGCAGCGAGGGGCACGTCCGCGAGCGGCTCGCCGCGATGAAGGAGTCCGGCGTCACCACCCTCAACGTGGCCCCGATCGCCGGCGACCACAAGGGCCGCCTCGCGCTGATCGAGAAGGTCCGGGAGATGGCCGCCGGCCTCTGACCCGGAGCCTTCGACCCGGAGCCTCCGATCCGAGCCGCACCGCCCGCGGGGGACCGGACGCGCGCGCGTCCGGTCCCCCGCGCGGTCACAGCGCCGCGTCGACCTCCCGCGCCGCCCGCTCGCCCGACCGGACGGCGCCGTCCATGTAGCCCGTCCAGTAGTCGGACGTCTCGGTGCCCGCCCAGTGGACGGGCCCGCACGGCGCGCGCAGCGCGGGGCCGAAACCGGTCAGGACGCCCGGCGGCGCGAGCCCGACGGGACCGCCGCCGCTCCACGTCTCGTTGTCCCACCGCATCATCGCCGTCCGCACCGGGTTCTTCGCCCTGTCGCCGAACAGCCTCCCGAACGACTCCAGCCCCGCCGCCCGCACCTCCCCCTCGGACGCGGAGTCCAGCCGCCGGACGTTGTCGTGGTTGATGAATCCCATGAGGATCCCGCGCGACCCGTCCGGCGGGCTGTTGTCGAACGTCACGTCGATCGCGCCGCTGTCCGCCAGCGCCTGCCCGGTGAGGTTCTCCTCCCGCCAGAACGGCGTGTCGTACACCCCGACGAACTTCGCGACCGAGCCCATCGGGTAGCGCTGCATGAGCTGGGCCCGGGCCGCCGGCAGCCCCGGCGAGAAGTCGATCTTCCCCGCGATCGCCGGGGACATCGCGACGACCGCCCGCTTCGCCGACACCGTCACGCCGTCCGCCGTCACGGTCACGCCCCCGCCGCCGGTCTCGACCGACCGCACCGGCGCGTTGTAGCGGACGGCGTCGCCGAGCCGGGCGGCCAGCCGGACCGGCACCTGCTCCGGCCCGCCGGCGAACCGCAGCTCCTGCGCCCCGTCCCGGGTGTTGATCAGCCGGTCGATCGACCCGGGCTCGTCCGGGTTCCCGGCGGCGGCCGCGTAGTGCAGGACGTACAGCAGCGACACGTCCCGCGACCGCGCCGAGAGCGTCGAGCTGACGAAGACGTCCATGAGGAAGCGCGCGCCGGAGCTGAGGGAGTTGGAGCGCGACCAGGTGTGGAACGTCTGCGCGTCCCACTCGTCGGCCTTGGCCGCCTTCCACGGCTCGCCCACGGGGACGTCCTCGATCATCCCGCCGAGCCGCAGCAGCGCCAGCTCCAGGTCGATGACGCCCCAGTCCGGCGGGACGGCGCCCAGCAGCCCGTCGGTCGCGTACAGCGACCGCCGCCCGTTGCGGTAGTAGACGTTGTCGCCCTCGTTGAAGGTCGGAAAGGTCGCGACGCCCATCTCCTCGGCGAGGGCGGCGATGCGGTCCTGGGTGGGGCCGATGAACTCGGCGCCGCCCTCGGCGGTGGTGCCGTCGCCCAGCGGCAGCCCGTACACCCGGCCGCCGGGCCGGTCGCGGGCCTCGAGGACGACGACGGACCGGCCCGCCGCGACGAGGTCGCGGGCGGCGGTCAGGCCCGCGAGGCCCGCGCCGACGACCACGACGTCGGCGGACAGGCGGGCGGCGGACGGCGCGGTGCGGGGCGCGGTGCGGGCGGCCGCGGGAGGCGCGGCGGCCGAGGCGGCGACGGCCCCGGCGGCGGTGAGCGCGCCGGTGCCGAGCAGGCGGCGGCGACTGACTCCTGTCACGGAATCCCTCCTGGGGGAAGACCAGAGCGGGGGGACGGAAGATCACGCGGCGGCTCACGCTAGCGGCGGCGGACCCCGAAGTCGAGGCTTCTTCATGTTTCGCGATGCTCTAGAGTCCTCCCATGGGGGAGACGCACACCGGACGTCGCCGCCGCCTGGCCGAGTACGCCGCCGCGCACGACGCGGACGCCGTCCTGGTCACCCGGCTCGTCAACGTCCGCTACCTGACCGGGCTCGCCAGCTCCAACGCCGCGCTGCTCGTGCCCGCGGGCGCGCCCGCCGTGCTCGCCACCGACGCCCGCTACGCCGGGACGGCCGAGCGGATCGCCCCCGAACTGCCGCTGGTCCGCGACCGGAAGACGGCCGCCGCGCTCGTCGCGCGGGCCGCCGCGGACGGGCACGCCCGGCTCGGCTTCGAACCCCACGCGCTCACCGTCGAGCAGCACACCGCGCTCGACGCGCAGGCCCGCGCGGCCGGCGTCGCGCTCGTCCCGCTCGCCGGCCGCCCCGTCGAGGAGCTGCGGCGCGTCAAGGACGAGGGGGAGATCGACCTCCTGCGGGAGGCGTGCGCGATCACCTGCCGCGCCTTCGACGCCGTGCTCCCCTCGATCGCGCCCGGACGCACCGAACGCGAGATCGCGATCGCGCTCGAGCGCGCCATGGTCGACCTCGGCGCCGAGGGCCCCGCGTTCGCCTCGATCGTCGCGTCCGGCCCGAACGGCGCCGTCCCGCACCACCGCCCGGGCCCCCGCGAGCTGGAGCGCGGCGACCTGCTCACCATGGACTTCGGCGCCCTCTACGGCGGCTACCACGCCGACATGACCCGCACCGTCGCGATCGGCGAGCCCGCCGGGTGGCAGCGCGACCTGTACGGCCTCGTCCACCGCGCCCAGCTCGCCGGGATCGACGCCGCGCGGCCCGGCGCCGAGACCAAGGCGGTGGACGCCGCCGCCCGCGACGTCGTCAAGGCGGCCGGGCACGGCGACGACTTCACCCACGGGCTCGGGCACGGCGTGGGCCTCGAGATCCACGAGGCACCGCTCATGGGGTACGACGAGACCGGTAAACTGACGGACCGAGTTCCGATCACCGCAGAGCCGGGGGTCTACCTCGCGGGCCGCGGCGGGGTCCGCATCGAGGACACGTTCGTGGTACGGGCGGACGGCCCGGAGCTCCTCACGACGACGACAAAGGACCTGCTCGTCCTCTAGACGAGCGCGAACGCGGGTCCGCGACCGGGAGAACAACGCAGTGGCGACGACGAACGACCTGAAGAACGGCATGACGCTGAACCTCGACGGCCAGCTGTGGACCGTCCTGGAATTCCAGCACGTCAAGCCCGGCAAGGGCGGCGCGTTCGTCCGCACCAAGCTCAAGAACGTCCTGTCGGGCAAGGTCGTCGACAAGACCTTCAACGCCGGCACCAAGGTCGAGGTGGCCTCCGTCGACAAGCGGGAGATGCAGTACCTCTACCGCGAGGGCGACGACTTCGTGTTCATGGACACCGAGACCTACGACCAGCCGCAGATTCCGGGCACCGTCGTGGGCGACGCGGCGGACTACCTGCTCCCCGAGCAGAACGCGGTCATCGCCTTCAACAACGACAACCCGCTGTACGTCGAGCTGCCCGCCGCCGTCGTGCTGGAGATCACCGAGACCGAGCCGGGCCTGCAGGGCGACCGCTCCACCGGCGGCAGCAAGCCCGCCACGCTGGAGACCGGCGCCCAGATCCAGGTCCCGCTGTTCATCACCACCGGCGAGAAGGTCAAGGTCGACACCCGCTCCGGCGACTACCTCGGCCGCGCCTGACGTCCGCTGGCGAGCGGAGCGAGAGCGAGACACATGAGCGCGCGCACCAAGGCGCGGAAGCTGGCGCTGGACATCCTGTTCGCGGCCGAACTCCGCGAGGAGGAGCCGACGGCGGTGCTGGCCGCCCGCGGCCGTCCCAACCAGGACGAGCTGGCGGAGTACCCGCACGCCGTACGGCTGATCGAAGGCGTCCAGGAGCGGCGGGAGCGGATCGACGAGCTGCTCGCGACCTACGCCACCGGCTGGACGCTGGAGCGGATGCCGGTCGTCGACCGCAACATCCTGCGGATGGGCGTGTACGAGCTGCTGTGGGTCGACGACGTCCCGGACGGCGTCGCGGTCAGCGAGGCGGTCGGGCTGGCCACCGAGCTGTCCACCGACGAGTCCCCGCGGTTCGTCAACGGCCTGCTGTCGCGCCTGCAGCAGCTGAAGCCGTCGCTGGCGCTCTGATCCGGCCGCGGGCGTCCCCGTGGGCGCCGTCCCCGCGGCCGGGGTCCGCGCCCGGGGCCGGTGCGCCCGGGAGGTCGCGGACGGCCGCCGTCCGGACGACTAGGGTGGGGTGCGATGAGCGACGTTAGGGGAGTGGCCGTGGCCGGCCGGCAACTGAAGCGGACACGGGGCGGCGGCCGCGTGCGCAACGCCGTCCTGTGGGAGGCGCTGCGCTCGGTCCTGGAGCGGATCACCCCGGAGGCCGGGGCGAGCGACATCGTGGACGTGGGCGGCGGGACCGGCGGCTTCGCCGTGCCGCTCGCCGAACTCGGGCACCGCGTCACCGTCGTGGACGCCAACCCGGACGCGCTCGCCGCGCTGGAGCGCCGCGCCGCCGAGTCCGGGGTGCGGGTCCGCGCCGTCCAGGGCGACGCCGTCGACCTGCCCGACCTGCTCGGGCCCGACGCCGCCGACCTCGTCCTGTGCCACAGCGTGCTCGAGTACGTCGACGACCCGGCGGCGGCGACGGCGGCGCTCACCGCGACCGTCCGGCCCGGCGGGTCGGTCAGCCTGCTCGCGGCGGGGCAGCTCGCCGCGGCGCTGTCCCGCGCGGTCGGCGGGCACTTCGACGACGCCCGGCGGGTCCTGGCGGACGCGTCCGGGCGGTGGGGCGACGGCGACCGGACGCCCCGCCGGTTCACCCGGGAGACGCTGACGGCCCTCGCCGAGGGCGCCGGCCTGCGGGTCGCCGAGCTGCACGGCGTGCGGATCTTCGCCGACCTGGTGCCGGGCGGGATCTCCGACGGCGACAGCGACTCCGCCGAGGCGCTGCTCGCGCTGGAGTCCGTCGCCGCCGTCCACCCCGTCCTGCGCGACCTGGCCGCCCAGCTGCACCTCGTCGCCGACAAGCCGGCGGCCTGAGCGCCGGTGCGAACCTCCCGCGGAGTCGTCCCGTGAGCCGCAAGCAGCAGCTCCACCGGCCCGGCCCGCAACCCGGGCCGCCCGCCGACGACACCGGCTGCGCGATCCTGCACGTCGACATGGACGCGTTCTTCGTGAGCGTCGAGCTGCTGGACCGCCCCGAGCTGCGCGGCCGCCCGGTGATCGTGGGCGGCGCGGGCGCGCGCGGGGTGGTGTCGGCGGCGTCCTACGAGGCCCGCGAGTACGGGGTGCACTCGGCGATGCCGATGACGCGCGCGCGGCGGCTGTGCCCGCACGCGGTCGTCCTGCCGGTGAGCCACGGCAAGTACTCCCGGGTGTCGGCGTCGGTGTTCGAGCTGTTCCGGTCGGTGACGCCGCTGGTGGAGCCGCTGTCGCTGGACGAGGCGTTCCTGGACGTCTCCGGGGCGGTGCGGCGGCTCGGGCGGCCGGCCGAGATCGCCCGGAGCATCCGCGAGCAGGTCCGCGCCCAGCAGGGCATCACGTGCTCGGTGGGCGTGGCGAGCACCAAGTTCGTCGCCAAGCTCGCCTCCACCCGCTGCAAGCCGGACGGGCTGCTCGTCGTGCCCGCCGACGGCGTCGTCGAGTTCCTGCACCCGCTGCCCGTCGCGTCCCTGTGGGGCGTGGGGGAGCGGACCGAGCAGGCGCTCGCCCGCCTCGGGCTGCGGACGGTCGGGCAGCTCGCGCAGGTCCCCGTCGCGACCCTCCAGCGTGAGCTGGGCAACGCGCTGGGCGCCCACCTGCACGAGCTGGCGTGGGGCCGCGACCCCCGCGACGTCGTCGCGCACAGCCCCGACAAGAGCGTCGGCGCCGAGGAGACGTTCGAGACCGACGTGGACGACCCCGAGGTGATCCGCCGGGAGCTGCTGCGGCTCGCCGAGCGGGTCGGCGAGCGGCTGCGCGCGGGCGGGCACGCGGCACGCACCGTGAGCGTCAAACTGCGGATGGCGAACTTCAAGACGATCACCCGCTCCCGCACCCTCGCGGAGCCCACCGACCTCGCTCGTGTGATCTACATCACAGCGTGCGGGCTCTATGAGGGGGCCGGGCTGGAACGGGTACGACTCCGCTTGGTCGGGGTGCGGGCGGAGAACCTGCTCCCCGCCGGCGAGGCCCCCCGTCAGCTCGCCCTCGACGAACCGGAGAGCGGATGGCGTGAGGCCGAGCGAGCCATGGACCAGGTCGCACACCGGTTCGGCCGCGGCGCGGTCCGCCCCGCCGCGCTCGTCCGGCGTGCGGAGGACGGTGACGGACGTGACGGTGGTGACGGGAGACGATGAAGAAACACGGTGAAGTGTCCGAACGGCCCCGCACGGCGGGCCGTCCGCTTTCGTCCGCCCGTCAGTGCTCGTATTCTGGGCATATCACCGTTGACGTTCCCGTCCTGCACCGGATACCCCGTCGCGGGGCTGTCGTTGGGAGGCGCCGTGCCGCTGTCTGAGCACGAGCAGCGCATGCTCGAACAGATCGAGCAGCAGCTGTACGCCGAGGATCCGAAATTCGCGCACGCGGTCCGCTCGACCAACCCGCAGGTCCACTACAAGCGGCGGATCGTCAAGTCCGCCGTCGGTTTCGTCGTGGGCGTCGGCGTGCTGATGGCCGGACTCGTGATCAATGCGGGGGCGGCCACCATCGCGATCAGCGTGGCCGGCTTCCTGCTCATGCTGGCCTCCTCCCTGTGGGCCCTCACGAGCTGGAAGCGGATGGCCGGCATCGGCGACGAGCCCGCCCGGCCGAGCCGCCGCGGACGCGAGGGGCGGCAGGGCGGCCGCCAGAACCGCCAGGACCGCCCGAAGGGCTCCTTCATGGAACGCATGGAAGAGCGCTGGCGCCGCCGAACCGAGGGCGACTACTGAGCCCGGGCGCGGACCCGGTACCCGCCTCCGCGCCACGGCACTCCCGGAACCCGGGCGGCACCGCCGCCCGGGTTCCGCGCATCGTCACCCGCGCATCGTCACCCGCGCCGGACCCGCTCGCCCAGCGCCCGCAGCCGCGCCACCGGACCGTCCGGCCGGGCCGCCAGCGCCGCCACCCGGTCCCCGGCCGACCGCAGCGTCCCGCGCGCCTCCGCCAGCGTCGACGGCGGCAGCAGCCGCGCGCGCCGCCCGGCCGCCGCCGCGACCGCGTCCCGCACCGTCCGGACGTCCGCCCGCAGCCGCTCCGGCGGCTCCGCCGAGCGCCGCCGCGAGTACCGCGCCAGCTCCTCCGCGCGGGCGATCCGGCGCAGCGCCTGCGCGCCCGCCGCGTCCAGCTCCAGCACCTCCCCGAGCCGCCGCGCCGCCGCGCGCGGCGAGTCCCCGGCGCGCCACTCCAGCCCGTGGTCCAGCGCGTCCGCGCGCAGCTCCCGCCACGCCGCGTGCGCCGCGTCCGCCGGATCCTGCGCCCGGGAGCCCGCGCCCGCCGCGCCCGGCCCGGCGGGCGGCGCGCCGGGCGCGCCGTCCGATCCGGCCCCGCCGGCGGGGTCCGTCCCGGCGCCGGCGAGCGCCGCCCACCGGCGCCGCCGCGCGACCAACCGCGCCACCGCCGGGACCGCCAGGGCCGCCAGGACGAGCAGGCCGCCCGCGGCCCACGGCAGCGCCGGGAAGCCGCCCTCGTCCTCCTGCGGCCGCGCCGCCGCGTCCTGCGGCCGCGCCGTCGCCGCACCGGTCGGCGAGTCCTGCGCCGCCGCCGGATCCTCGTCCGCCGACGACCCCGAGCCGCTCGAAGAGGACGTCCCCGCGTCCGCCCCCACCCCGGTGGACGCCACGGGCGTGCTGTAGGACGGCGCGGTCGCCGTGCCCTGCCCCTGGAGACCAGACGGGGTCGGCTCGAACCGCACCCAGCCCGAACCCGGGAAGTACAGCTCCGGCCACGCGTGCGCGTCCCGCGACCGCACCGTCCACTCGTCCGGGCCGCTCTGCACCCCGGACGTGTACCCGAGCGCCACCCGCGAGGGGATCCCCAGGATCCGCGCCATCAGCGCCATCGAGGCGGCGAACTGCTCGCAGTACCCCCGCTTGCTGTGCAGCAGGAAGTCCACCAGGTCGCTGCCGCGCTTGGGCGCGGGCGCCGACAGGTCGTAGGCGAACCCGCCCGTGTCGGTGAACCACCGCTGCAGGCTGACGGCCTGGTCGTGCGCGCTCGACGCGCCCGCGGCGACCCGGCGCGTCAGCGACCTGACCTCCTGCGGGATGTTCTGCGGGAGGGCGGTGTAGCGGCGGACGACCTCCGCCGGGTAGCCCCCGGCGTTCTCCAGGTCGTCGCCGCTCGGCTGCGGGACCTCGCTCTGCACGGTGTAGGTCCGGCCCCCGGCCGAATCGCTCAGGGAGTAGACCATCAGCGATTCCGCGTCCACCCGCCAGTCGCCGTCGATCGACACCCGCGTCGGCGCGTACGGCAGCGGCAGGAACGTCATGTCCCGCACCTCGCCGCGGACCGACACCTCCGTCGTCACGTCGCGGGACCGGCCGGACGACAGCCCCGGCGGGTCCGGGAGCCGGTCGCCCTCGCGCAGCCGGTCGTCCGGCCGGCTGCGCAGCTTGCTGTAGGTCCACCGGCCGCCGTCGAACCGGTCCAGCGCGTACAGGCGCAGGTAGCCGGGGCCGATCGGGTCCCGGGTGCGGTAGGTCAGCACCACCGAGTCGTCCAGTTCGGTCAGCTCCCGCTTCAGGCTGACCAGGGGGTCGGGGGTCGTCACCGTCCGGGTGTCGCCGCCCGAGCCGCCGCGCAGGTCCAGGATGCCGCGCTGCTGCAGGCCCGGCACCGCCGTCGGCAGCGCCACCGCGACGGCCACCGCGCCGAGCGCGATCCGGCGCCCGCCCGACGTCGCCGTCCCCGCGAGCGCGCCGGGCAGCGCGTCCCCGCCGCCCGCGCCGTCCCCGCCGGCGCCCGTCTCGCGGGGCGCCGTCCAGCGCCGCCGCGCCACCAGCGGCCCCCAGCCGCCGACCTGCTCCCGCGAGTCGGCCATCAGCAGGATGAGGAAGCCGAACGCCCCCACCGCGAACGGCACCCAGCCGACGCCCTCGTCCAGCACCGCCGCCGGGACGCTGTACATCGCCAGCAGCGGCAGCCCGGCGGGCGCCGCCCGGCGCAGCCCCACCGCGAGGAAGTCCACCAGCACCGCGACCGCCCCGACGCCCGCGGCCGTCAGCAGCTCGATCCCGGGTAGCACCGGCACCGGCGCGGCGTACCGGTTGGCCGACTCCCAGCCCGTGCCGACCAGGTCCGCGAGGCGGCCCAGCGACGCGGGCGTGGGAACGACCCCCAGCAGCGACTCCGACGCGGCGTAGAACAGGTTCAGGCCCAGCAGCAGTCCCAGCAGCCCCGCGAACGGCTGCAGCGGCGCGGGCACCCGCAGCCGCCGGGCGGCCAGCCCGCCCGCGGCCACCGCGGCCACCGCGCCGAACGCCCCCCCGAACCAGCCCGCCGACTCGAACAGCGGGGCCAGCCCCACCGCGCCGGCGAGCGTCGCCAGCGCGGCCGTCATCGTCATCCGCAGCCTCATGACCCGCCCTCGTAGCAGTCAGCTCGCATCGTTCGGCCCGCCCCGGCCCGTCCTCAGCCCGCGCGGGCCGGGTCCTCGCCGGCCCGCGCCCACACGTCGGCCAGCTCCGCGGCCGTCCGGACCGTCACCACCCGCCATCCGCCGGCGCGCAGCAGTCCCTCCGCCCGCCGCGGCGCCCCGCCCGGGCTCCCCGCGGCGGCGTCCCCCGCG
>NZ_QHJN01000165.1:0-17515 GCF_003947565.1 Actinomadura sp. WAC 06369
CACCACCCCTTCACCCTCACCGACGAACTCGACGGCACCACCTACACCTGGACCAAAACCAACTACGTCCACCTCGACCCCCGCACCCGCCCCGCCCACATCCTCACGCTGCGGCGGGACGGCGACGGGAGCGGCGTCCGGTCCGACGGCAGCATGCTCGGCGCGGACGGCACGGCCGTGCGGGCGTCGCGTCCCGTGTTCGGGGCCGCAACGGCGCGGGCCGGCGGGAGCTGAGCTCCCGCCGGCCCGTTCGTCCGGCCGCCGCCGTTCCGCTAGGCGGCGCGGCAGGCGGTGAACACCGAGCCGAGGCCCTCGCGGTCGATGATCTCGCGTAGTTTGGCCGGCTGCTCCAGGAGCGCCAGGCAGCCGCCTTCGGCGGCGACCCGCCAGCGGATGCCGAGCAGGATCGGCAGCGGGTCGCAGCGCAGCCCGAGCCGTGCGCTCATCCGCACGATGAGGTGCCGCAGGTCGCCCTCGACGAGCGAGGTCAGCGTCTCCCCGAGGCGCGGGACGGTGAGCTGGTCGAGCACGCCGGACAGGTGGACGACCGTGTGGTCGCCGTCCGGCGCGGCGGCCGTGGTGATGGTCAGCTCGGACGGCGCGGACGGCGCCGGGGTCAGCGCGGCGTCGGCCGGGTGCAGCGCGCGGATGGCGTCGAGGACGTCCGCGGTGTCGGCGGGTCCGGTGCGGCGGCCGGGCGGCGGCGCGGCCGTGGCCGACGCGACGTCGGGGAAGACCGGGACGAGGCGCCCCAGCCCGGTGGCGTCGAGCGCGCGCCGCACCGGTGCGGACGCGTCGGGGACCACGGCGCGCAGCTGGCAGCCGAGCAGCCGCGCCCGGGTCTCGGCCCGGGCCAGCAGGACCAGTCCGGCGGCGTCGAGGAGCACGGCGTCGCCGAAGTCGACGACGACTCCGGCGCCGCGCTCGGCCGTCCGGGACCCGGCGGCCGCAGGCCGCGCGGCGAGGGACAGGGCGCGGCTCACGCCCTCCCGGATCCCCGCGTAGTTCTGCCAGCTGATCTGCGCGGGGAGGCTCAGCACGGTGAAGCCTCGCCGGGTCTCGGTGCGCAGGCCCGGCACGATCGTGTCCTTCATGTCACATCCCGATCGGGGTTCGCGCGGCCGCGCGGGCCGGGGCGGGCGGAGCGGTCAGGTCGGTGCGCGTGCGCGGCGGCAGCGGCGGCGCGGGCGGTGTCGCGGCCACGCCCGGCGGCCGTTTCCCGGGAGCTTCGGAAACGGGCGACCCGTACCCCCGCTTCCCGTCCGGGTGCGGCGGGCGCGCGCCCCGCTCGACGCCCGTGAGCCGGGACGCCGCGAGGCGCTCGATGGTCCGTTCCTCGGGCCGCACCCCGATGTGCGTGCAGCAGCACCACAGGTCGTCCACGCAACGGCGCACGCGTTCCGCCGGAATACCGGCGAATCGGGCGCGCAGCCGGGTCACGAGGTCGTCGCGCGTCGGTACGACGTCATCGCGCGTCGGTACGACCGATGGCGACTTCTCCCAGCGCTCCACTGTCCCTCCGATCGCTTTGGACGAAACATTTGTTTCCGCCCGAACTGTCGTCAGCTGCCGCGCGGCATGTGCTGAGCTTGGAAATGACCTACCCCCGGCATGCGCCAGAAAAAGCCACGAACCTAAAAACCCGGACATGACACAACCGTCGCGCGGCAAGCATTCCGGGCCGTCCGCGCCAGTGTCACGGCCGTTCCGCACCGCCTTTTTGCCGCCTTTTTCCGCGCGCCCGCCCCGGACCGGGCGCGGGCGTCCCGGAGCGCCCCGGCCGCGCGGGCGGCCCGTAGATCGGCCGCGCCGCGGATCTACCGGCCGGGGACGCGGCGGTCCTCCCGGCACGCCGTGCGGCACGGCCCCGAAACACGGGGGACGGTCACGATGCGTACGCAGATTTTTACGGATGGTTGCCGTCCGGGAACGTCGCCCGAGCGGCGCGCGGGCATTGCTGATCTAGGTATCTCCAACACAGCGGGGTGGGTCATGCACGTTCGGCCACAGATCAGCAGCGGCGGCGCGTCCGGGCGGAGCGACGCTCCCGAGCCGCCGGACCGGACGCGCCGGGACGACCCGGCCCCCGCGTCGGGCTCCGCACCGGACCCGGCCGGCGGCGCCGCCGCGGGGGCGGGGCCCGGGCCGCTCACCGGCCCCTCCACCGGTCCCGTCCCCGACACGTTCGACGAGGACGCGCCCCGCGACCCGCACTGGTTCAAGACCGCGGTGTTCTACGAGGTGTCGGTGCGGGGGTTCGCCGACAGCAACAACGACGGCTACGGCGACCTGCGCGGCCTCATCTCCAAGCTCGACCACCTGCAGTGGCTCGGCATCGACTGCCTGTGGCTGCTGCCCATCTACCAGTCGCCCCTCAAGGACGGCGGTTACGACATCGCCGAGTACACGAAGATCCTCCCGGAGTTCGGTGAGCTCGGGGACTTCGTGGAGCTCGTGGAGGAGGCGCACGCGCGCGGGATCCGGGTCGTCGCCGACCTGGTCATGAACCACACGTCCGACCAGCACCCGTGGTTCCAGGCGTCCCGCACGGACCCGGACGGGCCGTTCGGCGACTTCTACGTGTGGAACGACGACGACGAGAAGTACCCGGACGCCCGCATCATCTTCGTCGACACCGAGCAGTCGAACTGGACCTACGACCCGGTGCGCGGCCAGTACTACTGGCACCGGTTCTTCTCACACCAGCCCGACCTGAACTACGACAACCCGGACGTCCAGGACGCGATGCTGGAGAACCTCCGCTTCTGGCTCGACCTCGGCATCGACGGCTTCCGCCTCGACGCCGTCCCCTACCTGTACGAGCGCGAGGGCACCAACTGCGAGAACCTTCCCGAGACGCACGCGTACCTCAAGCGCGTCCGGGCCGAGGTCGACCGGCTCTACCCCGACCGGGTCCTGCTCGCCGAGGCCAACCAGTGGCCGGGCGATGTCGTGGAGTACTTCGGCGACCCGGGCGTGGGCGGCGACGAGTGCCACATGGCGTTCCACTTCCCGGTGATGCCGCGGATCTTCATGGCGGTGCGCCGCGAGCAGCGCTACCCCATCTCGGAGATCATGGCGCAAACCCCCAAGATCCCCGAGAACTGCCAGTGGGGCATCTTCCTGCGCAACCACGACGAGCTGACGCTCGAGATGGTCACCGACGAAGAGCGCGACTACATGTACGCCGAATACGCCAAAGACCCGCGCATGAAAGCCAACATCGGCATCCGCCGCCGGCTCGCCCCGCTCCTGGACAACGACCGCGACCAGCTCGAACTGTTCACCGCGCTCCTGCTGTCGCTGCCCGGCTCACCCGTCCTGTACTACGGCGACGAGATCGGCATGGGCGACAACATCTGGCTCGGCGACCGCGACGCCGTCCGCACCCCGATGCAGTGGACGCCCGACCGCAACGCGGGGTTCTCCAAGTGCGATCCCGCGCGGCTGTACCTGCCGGTGATCATGGACCCGATCTACGGCTACCAGGCCGTCAACGTCGAGGCGTTCGCGGGCAATCCGGGCTCCCTGCTGCACTGGACGCGCAAGATGATCGAGATCCGGCAGCGGCACCCGGTGTTCGGCGTCGGCTCGTACGTCGAGCTGTCCGCGTCGAACCCGTCCGTCCTGGCGTACACCCGCGAGATCGGCAACGGGGACGCCAACCAGTGGGGCGGCATGGACACCGTCCTGTGCGTGAACAACCTGTCGCGCTTCCCGCAGCCGGTGGAGCTGGACCTCCGGCGGTTCCGGGGGTCGACGCCGATCGAGTGCATGGGCGGCGTGCGGTTCCCCGCGATCGGCGACCTGCCCTACCTGCTGACGCTGCCCGGCCACGGCTTCTACTGGTTCCTCCTCTCCCCGCCGCCCGACGAGACCGCACCCGGTGAAGAGGTGATGTGACCGTGGCGCCGCCCGACCGCTCGCTCGTCCGGCTCCTGGCGGAGTGGCTGCCCCGGCAGCGGTGGTTCGGCGGGAAGCACCGCCCGATCGACGGGCTGTCGATCGGCACCGCGACCGTGCTGCGGCCGGGCGACCCGGGCCTGCACCACCTCGTCCTCGACGTCGGGCAGGACGGCGCCACCGACCGGTACCAGCTCCTGCTCGGCGTCCGCCGCGTCCTGCCGGAACGGCTGCGGCCCGGCGAGATCGGGCGGCTCGCGGCGGCGGGCGGCGGCGTCGAGCACGTCTACGACGCGGCCCACGACCCCGAGCTGACCCGCCCGCTGCTCGCGCACATGGCGGCGGGCGACGCGCTCGGGCCCGTCCGGTTCCGGCACGCGCCCGGCGCCGCCATCCGCACCGACCTGGACGCGGCGCCCAGCCCGGCCGAGCAGAGCAACACCTCGCTGATCTTCGGGGACGCCTACATCTGCAAGCTGTTCCGCCGGCTGGCGCCGGGCGTGAACCCCGACCTGGAGATCAACCTCGCGCTGTCCCGGCAGGGCTGCGCGCACGTCCCGGCCGTCCACGGCTGGATGGAGCTCGACCCGGCCGCGGGCGGGGACGAGGGCGGCGAGCCGGTCACGCTGGCGCTGCTGTCGGAGTACCTGCGGACCGGGACCGACGGCTGGCAGCTCGCCCTCACCAGTGTCCGCGACTGGTTCGCGCAGCCCGACCCGCCCGCGCCGCCCGGCACCGGGCCCGGCGCGGCGCCCGCCCCGGCGGCGCGGGACGCCGGCGCCGCCGGGGGCGACTTCGCGGCGGAGGCGGAACGGCTCGGCGCGGCGACCGCGCAGGTGCACCGCGACCTCGCCGCCGCGTTCGGGGTGACCGAGGCCCCGCCGGACGAGCTGCGGGCCCGGGTCGCGGACATGAACGAGCAGCTCTCGCAGGTCAGCTCGGCCGTCCCGGACCTGCGCCCGTACACCGCGGCGATCCGCGAGGTGTTCGCGCGGTGCGCGGCGAACGCGCGGCCGCTGCCGTTCCAGCGCGTCCACGGCGACTACCACCTGGGGCAGGCGATGCGGACCGGCACCGGGTGGGTGCTGCTGGACTTCGAGGGCGAGCCCGCCCGGACGCCGCGGGAGCGGCGGGCGCTCGGCCACCCGCTGCGGGACGTCGCGGGGATGCTGCGCTCGTTCGAGTACGCGGCGCGGTACCTGCAGGCCGGGGACGGCGGCGACGCTCCCCCGGCGGCCGCCGCGGCCGTCGAGGAGCGGGCGCGGGCGTGGGCGGAGCGGAACCGGGCGGCGTTCTGCCGCGGGTACGCGGCGGCGGGCGGCCCCGACCCGGTGGCGCACGCCGGGCTGCTGCGGGCCCTGGAGCTGGACAAGGCCGTCTACGAGGTCCGCTACGAGGCGCGCAACCGCCCGTCCTGGCTGCCCGTCCCGCTCCGCACCCTGGAGCGGCTGGCGGGCTGACGGCCGGACGGCGGCGCGGTAGGAGTCGGCGGCGCGGTCAGAGGTCGATGGCGTAGTCAGAGGTCGATGGCGTAGTCGAGGACGACGCGGTCGGCAGGGAGCACGATGTCGCGGCACACCTCCATCACGCCGGGCCCCGACAGCAGCCGGCGGGTGATGGCGAGGACGGGCACGCCGCCGGTCAGCCGGAGCGTCTCGACCTCGTCGGGGGTCGGCATCCGCGACCGGACCGACTCCTCGACGCGCGTCGGCGGGTGCCCGAGGTAGGCGAGCTGCGCGAGCGTCCCGCCGGGCCACGGCTCCCGCGCGGGATCGGCGACCGGGGTGTCGCCGACCAGCGCCCACGGCAGGAAGTTCACCGAGATCTGCTGCGGTTCGTCCCGCGCGTAGAAGACGAACCGGCGGCGCAGCAGCTCCGTCCCGGGCGGCAGCTCGAACAGCGCGCCCAGTTCCGGGTCGGCGCGGACCCGGGTGAACTCCTTGTCGAGCCGGTACTCCTCCCAGGAGATCTTCTGGTCGCGGGTGAACGTCGTCTGCGGCGCGGCGTCCTGCTCGTCCGGGTCGGCGGACGGGCCGGCGGGCGGACCGGCGGGGGCGACGGGGGCGACGGCGCGGTACCGGTCCATGGCGACGCGGCGGACGGGCGGCCGGATCCGGACGACGGTGCCGCCGCCGCGGCGCGTCTCGACGAGGCCCTCGCCGCGCAGCACCCCGATGGCCTGCCGCGCGACGATCTCCGAGACGCCGTGCGCCCGCCGCAGCTGCGCCATGGTCGGCAGCCGCGATCCCGGCGGGAGGCTGCCGTCCCGGATCCCTTCTCGCAGCGTGTCGGCGATGCGCAGATAGGCGGGACGGTCCGGCACGGGCGTCCACCTCCCTTTCCTCGGCGCGCCCCGCCGCCGCACGGTCCGCGGCGCGGCGCTCCCTCCGGCGTTCGATCCGGCGTTCGATTCTCGGCGGCCCCTCCGGTCCCTTCCATCCCTGCTCGGCGCTATCCCCGGGGGCACGGTCCGCTTACGGACAGCTTGACACCTTCAAGGCTGAGTAAGACTTTTGTATACAGAAAGCCGCCTCGGGGAAAGGACGACCTTGATGGGCGACTTCGACGATCTGAAGACGGCCATCGAGACGGAGTTTCCGGGCTGGCAGGTCTGGCGCAGCGACGCGGGGCGCTGGTACGCGACGCGCAGCGGCGACCTCACCGACGCCCAACTGCAGGCGGGATATGCGATGACGGTGGCCGCGGACGACTCGGCGGGCCTGCGCGCGCTGCTGCGCGAGCAGACCGGAGAGGGGCGCGGCGACCGGTGACGCGGACGCGGGGACCGTCGCGGCCCGGCCCGTGCGCGGGGCCGGACCGGGCCGGGGCGGGACGGGACGACAGGTACTTGTGTCTCTGGAGTGACACCAAAGTGGAGCCCGGGGCGGAGGGGTCGATGTAGCCCCTGGGGCCATATGGACGTGACCGTACGGGCGGCGCCTTTCCGCGCGACCCCAAACAAAGAGTGGCGCCTCCCGTACGGTCGCAACTTTTCCGCTGAGAATCCCACCGGACGCCAAGAATTGTTCGGCGGCCCGAAGCGCCGCCCGTCCACCGCCGAGAGCGGCACAACCGTCACAAGACGGTGCATCCTCCCCGATCGCAACCCCCGCCCCCTGAACGGATCGCAATCTGTTGGAAAGGGGTCGGTCCGCTCATGTGAAACACGCCGATCTCGGGGCACTCATCCCTGTGGAAACGACGACCGGGGACGGGGACGAGGAGGCCATGACGCCATGGCGCGGGTGACGCACGCGGAGATCGACAGGCTCGTCGGCGGCGACCACCACGATCCGCACGGCGTCCTCGGGGCCCATCCCGGCCGCTCGGGCGTCACCGTCCGGGCGCTGCGGCCGCTCGCCGAACGGGTCGAGGTCGTCCTGCCGAACGGCGACCGGCACCCGCTCCGGCACGTCCACCAGGGCGTGTTCGCGGGCACCCTGCCGATCGGCTCGTCGCTGTCGGGCGACGACGAGGACGAGGCGCCGCTCGCGGTGCCCGACTACCGGCTCGCCGTCGCCTACGGCGACGGGGTCGAGAACGTCCAGGACGACCCGTACCGGCACCTGCCGACGCTCGGCGAGCTGGACCTGCACCTCATCAGCGAGGGCCGGCACGAGGAGCTGTGGCACGCCCTCGGCGCCCGCGTCCGCACCTACACGTCGGCGTTCGGCCAGGTCACCGGCACCGCGTTCGCGGTGTGGGCGCCGACCGCGCGCGGCGTCCGGGTCGTCGGCGACTTCAACCACTGGGACGGGCGCGCCCACCCCATGCGGTCGCTGGGCTCCACCGGCGTCTGGGAGCTGTTCGTCCCGGGCGTCGGCGACGGGACGTGCTACAAGTTCGAGATCCTCGGCGCCGACGGGCACTGGCGCACGAAGGCCGACCCGATGGCGCGCTTCACCGAGCGCCCGCCGGCGACCGCGTCCCGCGTGTTCACGTCGTCCTACGAGTGGGGCGACGCCGAGTGGATGGACGCCCGCAAGCAGCACGACTGGCTGCACGAGCCCATGAGCGTGTACGAGGTCCACCTCGGCTCGTGGCGTCCCGGCCTCGGCTACCGGGAGCTGGCAGAGGAACTCACCGCGTACGTCAAGGACATGGGGTTCACGCACGTCGAACTCCTGCCCGTCACCGAACATCCCTACGGGCCGTCCTGGGGCTACCAGGTGACGTCCTATTACGCCCCCACGTCCCGTTTCGGGGACCCGGACGACTTCCGGCACCTCGTCGACCGGCTGCACCAGGCGGGCATCGGCGTCCTCATGGACTGGGTTCCCGCCCACTTCCCCAAGGACGAGTGGGCCCTCGCCCGGTTCGACGGCACCGCCCTGTACGAGCACGACGACCCGGCGCGCGGCGAGCACCCCGACTGGGGGACGCTCGTGTTCAACTACGGCCGCGCCGAGGTCCGCAACTTCCTCGTCGCGAACGCGTCGTACTGGCTGGAGGAGTTCCACATCGACGGGCTCCGCGTGGACGCCGTCGCGTCGATGCTTTACCTGGACTACTCCCGCGAAGAGGGCGGCTGGACCCCGAACGTGTACGGCGGGCGCGAGAACCTGGAGGCCATCTCCTTCCTCCAGGAGATGAACGCCACGGTCTACAAGCGCAACCCCGGGATCATCACGGTCGCCGAGGAGTCGACCGCCTGGCCCGGCGTGTCCCGCCCCACCCACCTGGGCGGCCTCGGGTTCGGCTTCAAGTGGAACATGGGGTGGATGCACGACACGCTGGAGTACCTGCGCCACGAACCGGTGTTCCGGCACTACCACCACAACGAGATCACGTTCTCGCTCATGTACGCGTTCTCGGAGAACTACGTCCTGCCGCTGTCGCACGACGAGGTCGTCCACGGGAAGGGCTCGCTGCTCAGCAAGATGCCCGGCGACACGTGGCAGAAGTTCGCCGGGCTGCGCGCGCTCCTGGCCTACATGTGGTCGCACCCCGGCAAGCAGCTCCTGTTCATGGGGCAGGAGTTCGGGCAGGGCGCCGAATGGGCCGAGGAGCGCCCCCTGGACTGGTGGCTGCTGGAGAACGCCGCCGAGGGCGCGAACCACCTCGGCCTGCAGAAGCTCGTCCGCGACCTCAACCTCGCCTACCGCGGGGAACCCGCGCTGTGGACCCGCGACAGCGACCACGAGGGGTTCCGCTGGATCGACGGGAACGACGCGGGCGGCAACTCGCTCTCCTACCTGCGGTACGGGACGGCGCCCGAGGCCGGCACGCCGGGCGGTGCGGCGGGCGGTGCGGCGGGCGCGGCCGAACCGCCGGTCGTCGCCTGCGTGGTCAACTTCTCCGGGAACCCGCACGAGGACTACCGGCTCGGGCTCCCCCGCACCGGCGGCTGGCGCGAGATCCTCAACACCGACGTGTACGAGTACGGCGGCAGCGGCGTCGGCAACCTCGGCCGCATCGAGGCCGTCGCCGAGCCCTGCCACGGGCTGCCCGCGTCGGCCGTCCTGCGCGTCCCGCCGCTCGGCGCCGTCTGGTTCGCGCCCGAATAGCCCGGCCGCCCGTCGGCGCCGCTCAATAGAGTTGCCCCATGAGCGCCGACCGCCAGCACCTCCACCTCGTCCCGAACCGGTTCACCGTGGGGCACCTGCCGCACGCGACGTTCCCCGAGGACGACGAGTGGATCGCGCTCGTCCGCGCGCCGGAGGGCCTCACCGTCGTCCGCGAGGCGTCCCCGTACGGCGACGCGCAGCGCTGGGTCGGATTCTACGGCGACCCGGGGGACGGCCTCGACGTCCCCGGCGTGCTCGCCGCGATCACCGGCCCGCTCGCCGGCGCCGGCGTCCCGGTGTTCGTCGCCTCCACCTACCACGCCGACCTCGTCCTCGTGCCCGAGCACTCCCAGAAGTCCGCCGCCGACGCGCTCCGCGCCGCCGGGCACCGCGTCGACGACGCGTAACATCCTGTAACGCCCTGTAACGAGTCGTAACGGCCGGTCAGACCCGGTCGAGGAGCCAGCGGGGGCCGGTGACGGCCGCGCCCGCCGCCGCGCAGCGGGCCCGCAGCTCCCGGTCGGCCGTCACCACCAGGTGCACGGTGCCGGGCGCGGGATCCGCCACGAGGTCCACGATGTGGTCGTCGCCGCTGCCGGGCGCCGCCGTGACCCGCACGCCGTCCACCGGCTCGTCCGCGACGCCCCGCGCCTGCCCCTCCACGACCAGGACGACCTCCGGGAAGCAGCGGTCGAACGGCACGAGCCCGTCCGGCACGCCCGTCACTCCCCCGTCCAGCGCCTTCAGGTCGTCCCGCAGGCGGGCGTTCGCCCCCGCCCGGTCCTTCCACCACCCGAAGTGCTCGCCCCGACCAACCGACCCCGACCGACCTCCCATCCGCGCGCCCACCACGTTCGCCGCGTCCACCACGAGGACGAGGCGGCGCATGGCGTCCTTCAGGCGCGGCCACGACCGGGCGAACGGCTCGAACAGCTTGTGCGACGTGACGTCCTCGACCCGTACCCAGCGGGCGCCGCGCGTCTCGGCCGACGCGGCCCGCACCGCGGCCCGCTCGGGCAGCTCGCCGATCACCGAGGTGAAGAACCAGCCGCCGTGGTCCTCGACGCTGGTGCCGTGGACGGTCACGGCCCCGGTGTCGAGCGTGCACTCCTCGGCCGTCTCGCGCAGCGCGCCCGTCACGGCGTCCTCGTGGCTGTGCAGGGCGCCGCCGAACATGCCCCAGGTGCCGCCGCCGAGCCCCCACCACGCGCGCTGCTGCAGCAGCGTCCATACCTGGCCGTCCGGATCCCGGTGGTAGGCGAGCAGCCCCGCCGCGCCGAACCGTCCCCAGTGGCGGTGCCCCTGCGCGCAGTCGGCCCACCCGTCGCCGTCACCCATGCAGCCGACCATATCCGCTGCTCGGGCGCTCGCGAGGGCAAGTACCGTGGTGAGGTCCGCCCGGCGTCCCGCCGGTCCCGCACGAGGAGAGAGATGCCGCCTGCCCCGCTCCAACCCGACGACCCCCGCACCGTCGGGCGGTTCCGCCTGACCGGGCGGCTCGGCGAGGGCGGCCAGGGCGTCGTCTTCATCGGCGAGGGCCCCGCGGGCGAGCGCGTCGCCGTCAAGATGCTCAAGACCACCGACGCGTCGGCCCGCGCGCGCTTCGCCCGCGAGATGGCGGCGGCCCAGCAGGTCGCGCCGTTCTGCACGGCCGCCGTCCTGGACGCCTCCGCGGACGCGGCCGTCCCGTACGTCGTCAGCGAGTACATCGACGGCCCCTCCCTGCAGGACCGCGTGCTGGAGCAGGGCCCGCTGCGGGAGGGCGAGCTGCAGCGGCTCGCCGTGAACACGGCCAGCGCCCTCGCCGCGATCCACGGCGCGGGGATCGTCCACCGCGACCTCAAGCCCGCGAACGTCCTGCTCGGCCCGGACGGCCCCCGCGTCGTCGACTTCGGGATCGCCCGCGCCATCGACGCCGAGACCCACACCCAGCTCGTCGGGACGCCCGCGTACTTCGCCCCCGAATGGCTGGAGGGGCACCCGCCGACCGACCGGTCGGACGTCTTCGCGTGGGCGGGCACGATCGTGTACGCGGCCACGGGGCGCCCGCCGTTCGGCCCCGCCGACAGCATTCCCGCCGTCATGCACCGCATCGCGAACGGCGAACCGGACCTCGACGGGGTGCCGTCCGGGCTGGCGCCGCTGCTCACCGAGTGCCTCGCGAAGGACCCGTCCCGCCGCCCCACCGCGCGCGACCTGATGGTGCGGCTCGTCGACCCGTCCGCCCAGCACGGCCCCGCACCCTTCCCCCCGCCGCCGGCGGGGGCCGCACCGGCCGAACCGGCCGAACCGGCCGGACCGGCCGGACCGGCCGCGGAGGCCCCGCGGCGCCGCGGGGGCGCCCGCGTCGCCGTCCCGGCCGTCGTCGCCGCGCTGGCGCTGCTCGCGGGCGGCTGGTTCGCCTTCGACGCGCTCACCGACGGCGCTGGCGGCGCCCCGCCCGCCGCGTCGTCCTCCTCCGGCGTCCCCGAAACGCCCGTGCAGCGCCCGTCCAGCCCGTCGCCGAGCCCGTCCGAGTCGTCCGACGGGCCGCTGCCCGCCGGGTTCGCGGGCACCTGGACCGGCACGGTCACCCAGACCGGCGGCATCACCATCGGGGACGCGAGCACCCAGGTCACGATCGAACTCGACGACGACGGCGAGGGCACCGCCGACTACACCGGGTGGGGCTGCCGGATGTCGATGTCCCTCACCGAGTCGGGTCGGTCCCGCGCCGAGTTCCGGGAGCACGTCGAGGACGGCACCGGCATCACCGGCTTCTGCATGGGCGGCGAGGTCACGCTGGAGCGCGTCTCCGGCGGCCTGCGGTACCGCGCGTCCGGCACCGGCGACGTCGAGGGCCTGCTCCGCGCCGGGTGACCCGTGATGAACGGCACAGTGCCGCACCCCGCGCCCCCGAATACCATTCGGACGGATGTGCGAGTCGATCAGGGAGCAGCGTTGAGCGTCGAAGCGGGACCGCAGGAGCATGCCGACATGTGGAACACGCTGTCGGGCGCCGAGCTGATCCGCGCGCTCGCCGACGGCCGGTTCCCCGAGATCTCCGACGTCAACGCCCACATCGGCCAGGTCATCACGGGCGCCGAACCGGGCCGGGTCGACATCTCCTGGACGCCCGGCGAGCACCTGTGCAACCCCGGCGGCACCGTCCACGGCGGCTACATCGCCATGATCATGGACAACGCGGTCTGCCTCGCGGGCTCCAGCACGTGCGAGCACTTCATGCCGATGCTCACCCTGAACCTGAACGTCGACTACCTGCGCGCCGTCCACGCGGGCCGCCCCTACACGGTCACCGGCACCTGCGTCCACCCGGGCGGCACCCGCATGGTCGCGAACGCCCTCATCTCCGACGCCTCCGGCCGCCCCGTCGCCCAGGCGTCCGCCAGCGTCCTCCCCAACCGGGCCTTCGCCCGCTGACCCGTTCCCGAGACCCCGCCCCGCGAGGCCCCGGTCGCAGGGGGTCGCCCCCCTGGACGACACAGCACATAGGCTGAACGCATGGTGGATCCCGGCACGGTCGTCAACGTCATCAAGCAGGCACGCGAGCGGCGGACGGCGCCGCTGATCCTCGAGCTGGACCTCACCGAGGGGGTCGTGGAGACCGCGCCCGCCGACCCGATCTCGGCGCTCATGTCGATGCGCCGCACGCACCTGCGGGACGTCCTGGACGGGCTGCGCCGCGCCCGGACGGACGCGCGGGTGCGCGCGCTGGTGGTGAAGGTGTCCGGCGAGATGCGGATGGCGCTCGCGCAGGAGCTGCGGGAGTCGGTGCGGGCGCTGCGGGACGCGGGCAAGCACACGGTCGCGTGGGCCGAGACGTTCGGGGAGGGCGGGCGCGGCAACGTGCCGTACTACCTGGCCAGCGCGTTCGACGAGGTGTACCTGCAGCCGACGGGCGACGTGGGGCTGACGGGCGTGGCGCTGGAGGAGCCGTTCCTCGCGGGGGCGTTCGAGAAGGCCGGGATCCGGCCGCTGTTCGCGGCGCGGCACGAGTACAAGACCATGGCGAACACGTTCATGGAGAAGGCGTACACGCCCGAGCACGAGGAGTCGTCGCGGCGGCTGGTGGCGTCGTTCGGGGAGCAGCTCGCGGCCGGGATCGCCGAGTCGCGGGGCCTGCCGGTGGAGCGGGTGCGGGAGCTGGTCGACCGCGGCCCGCTGCTGGCCGACGAGGCGCTGGAGGAGGGGCTCGTCGACCGGCTCGGGTACCGCGACGAGGTGTACGCGGCGCTCCGGGAGCGGTTCGGGGACGAGGCGCAGCTCCGGTTCGTCTCCCGCTACAGCCGGACGCAGGGGCTCGCGAAGAAGCTGCCGCAGCCGGGCCGCGCGGACGTCGTGGCGCTGATCAACGGCCAGGGGCCGATCCGGCTCGGCCGCAGCGGGCGCGGGGGGCCGCTGCCGAACTCGGGTCCGGCGATGGGCTCGGACACGGTCGGGGCCGCGTTCCGCGCGGCGGTGAAGGACGAGCGGGTCAAGGCGATCGTGTTCCGGGTGAACAGCCCGGGCGGATCGGCGGTGGCGTCGGACGCCATCTGGCGGGAGGTCGCGCTGGCCCGGAAGGCCGGCAAGCCGGTGGTCGTCTCGATGGGCGACGTGGCGGCGTCGGGCGGCTACTACGTGGCGATGGGCGCCGACGTGATCCTCGCGCAGCCCGGGACGATCACCGGGTCGATCGGCGTCGTGGTGGGCAAGGCCGTGGTCAGCGACCTGCTCGACCGGATCGGCGTCGGGATGGGGACGGTCGCGGACGGCGACCACGCCCGGATGTTCAGCTCCACGAAGGAGTTCAGCGAGTCGGAGTGGGAGCGGATCAACGCGTCCCTCGACCGGATCTACGACGACTTCACGGCGAAGGTCGCGCAGGGCCGCGGGCTGTCCCGCGACCGGGTGCACGAGCTGGCGCGGGGCCGGGTCTGGACGGGCGCGGACGCCCGCGAGGGCGGCCTCGTGGACGAGCTGGGCGGCCTGGAGGCGGCGCTCGAACTGGCGCGGAAGAAGGGCGGGCTGCCCGCGGACGCGCCGGTCCGGTCGTACCCGCACGCGTCGCCGCTGGAGCGGCTCAAGCCGCCGGAGTCGAGCGAGGACCGCACCGCCGCGTCCGCGCGGTTCGACGGCTGGGGGTCGCTGGGCGGGCTCGCGGCGCGGCTGGGGCTGCCGTCGGCCGGGCCGCTGACGCTCCCCGGCTCCTGGGAGATCCGCTGACGTGGCGGCCGGCACGGACTTCGTCGACGCCGTCGCCGGGTTCGCCACGGGCGTGGTGGTGCTGACGGTCCGCGACGGCCGCGACGACCACGGGACGACGGTGACGTCGTTCATGTCGGTGTCGCTGGAGCCGCCGATGGTGCTGGCGGGGGTGTCCTCGTCGTCGTACCTGGCGGAGGTGCTGGGGCGCCGCGACCGGTGGGCCGCGACGGTCCTGTCGTCCGGGCAGCGGGCGCTCGCCGGGCGGTTCGCGGCGGCGGGCCGTCCGGGCGCGCGGATCCTGCTGGCGGGCGAGCCGCACCACCGCGGGCCGGTGTCGGACGCGCTGGTCCCGGAGAACGGGCTCGCGGCGCTGGAGTGCGAGAACCGGCAGACGATCGTGGCGGGCGACCACACGCTGTTCGTCGCGGAGGTCCTGGCGGCCGACTACATCGCGCGGGAGCGCAAGCCGCTGATCCGGGTCAACCGCCGCTACCTGGGGCAGTGACCCGCGCGCCCTTCTTCCAGACCGCTCTGGTAAGGGGGACGCCGGGGCGGTAGGCGAGGTGGATGTGCGAGGGGGCGTCCAGGACGTGGACGTCCGCGCGCGCGCCGGGCGCGAGGCGTCCGACGTCGGTGCGGCGGAGCGCCCGCGCGCCCCCCGCGGTGGCGGCCCGGACGGCCTCGGCCGGGGTCATCCGCATGTCGCGGACGGCGACGGCGACGCAGAACGCCATGCTCGAGCTGTAGCAGGAGCCGGGGTTGCAGTCGGACGCGAGCGCGACCGCGGCGCCCGCGTCCAGGAGGCGGCGCGCGTCCGGGTAGGGCTGCCGGGTGGAGAACTCGACGCCCGGCAGGAGCGTCGCGACGGTGCGGGACGAGGCGAGCGCGTCCACGTCGGCGTCCGACAGGAACGTGCAGTGGTCGGCGGACGCGGCGTCCAGCTCGACGGCGAGGCGGACGGCCGGGCCCTCGGTGAGCTGGTTCGCGTGCAGGCGCGGCGCCAGCCCCGCCTCGATCCCGGCTTCGAGGATCTCGCGGGCCTGGTCGGCGTCGAACGCGCCGCGCTCGCAGAACACGTCGATCCAGCGGGCGTGCGGGGCGCACGCGGCGAGCATGTCGGTCGCGGCGAGCCGGGTGTAGGACGCGGCGTCCGTGCCGTCCGGGACGATGTGGGCGCCCAGGTACGTGACCTCGTCGGCGTGCTCGGCGGCGATCCGCACCGCCC
Organism: Actinomadura sp. WAC 06369; assembly: GCF_003947565.1. Taxonomy (NCBI): domain Bacteria; kingdom Bacillati; phylum Actinomycetota; class Actinomycetes; order Streptosporangiales; family Thermomonosporaceae; genus Actinomadura; species Actinomadura sp. WAC 06369. The sequence goes on from NZ_QHJN01000165.1 coordinate 15,823, forward strand.
GTTCCTCCTGCTCGACCGTGAGCCCGTACCCGGACTTGCACTCGACGGTCGTGGTGCCCTGCCGGGCCATCTCGGCCACGAGCCGCCGGACGGTCGCGCGCAGCTCGTCGTCGGACGCGGCGCGGGTGCGGGCGACCGTGGTGCGGATGCCGCCCGCCGCGTAGGGCTCGCCGCTCATCCGGGCGGCGAACTCCTCGGCGCGCTCCCCCGCGAACACCAGGTGGGCGTGCGAGTCGACGAATCCGGGCAGGACGGCGCGTCCCCCGGCGTCGTACCGCTCGTCGGCGTCCGGGGCGCCGGCGGCGGGGCCCGTCCACGCGACCGTGCCGCCGTGGAGGACGAGCGCGGCGTCGCGGACGATGCCGAGGGGGCCCTCGCCGGCCGCGGGGTCGTTCGTGACGAGTTCCCCGATGCCGGTGATCAGGGTGCTGCGCTCGTCGGGTCCGGTCATGCGGGCTCCTCCCGGGTGGCGGTGCCGATCGCGGCGGCCAGCGCGCCGGGCACGTCGCCGATCAGCAGGTGGCGGCCGTCGCGGACGACCGGGCGGCCGGAGACGACGACGTGCCGGACGTCGGCGGCGGTCGCGGCGAACACGGCCGCCTCGGCGGCGTGCTCCCGCCCCGCCCCGGCCGTCCGGACCGAGCCGAGGTCGACGGTGACGAGGTCGGCGTACGCGCCGGGTTCGAGGCGGCCCGCCTCCGGCCAGCCGAGCGCGTAGTGCCCGTGCCGGGTGGCGGCGGTCAGCAGCTCCCCGGCCGTCCAGTGGCCGCGCCGCCGGGTGCGCAGCCGCTCGTCCAGCTCGACGGCGCGGGCCTCCTCGAACAGGTCGACGACGGCGTGCTGGTCGGAGCCGAGGCAGAGCGGGGCGCCCGCCTCGGCCAGGTCGCGGGCGGGGCCGATGCCGTCGGCGAGGTCGCGTTCGGTGGTCGGGCACATGCACACGCCGGTCGCGGTGGTGCCGAGCAGGGCGATGTCGTCGCCGGTCAGGTGGGTCGCGTGCACGGCCGTCGCGAACGCGCCGAGCGCCCCCGCCTCGGCGAGCAGCCGCGCCGGCGTCGTCCCGTACGCCTCCCGGCAGGCGTCGTTCTCGGCGGGCTGCTCGGACAGGTGGACGTGCAGCGGCGCGCGCCGCTCCCGCGCCCAGGCCGCGACGGCGCCGAGCTGCTCGCGGGGCACGGCGCGGACGGAGTGGATCGCGGCGCCGACGCGGGCGTGCCCGGGGCCCGCCTTGTGGACGGCGTCGTGGAGGGCGCCGGCGCGGCGGGCCCAGTTCCCGGCGGTGCCGTCGCCGAAGCGGAGTTGGGTGCCGGTGAGGGGCCGCCCGATGCCGCCGGCGAGGTAGCAGGCGTCCAGCAGGGTGATGCGGATGCCGGCGTCGGCGGCGGCGGCGATCAGCGCCTCGCCCATCGCGTTCGGGTCGTCGTAGGGGTCGCCGCCGGGGCGGTGGTGCAGGTAGTGGAACTCGCCGACGCAGCTGATCCCGGCGAGGGCCATCTCGGCGAACGCGGCGGCGGCGAGGGCCCGGTAGGAGCCGGGGTCGAGCCGGTCGGCGACCCGGTACATCTGCTCCCGCCACGTCCAGAAGGTCCCGCGGTGCTTCTGGACGCGGGAGCGGAGGGCGCGGTGGAAGGCGTGGGAGTGGGCGTCGGCGAGGCCGGGGAGGGTCAGGCCGGGGAGGCGGGCGGCGCCCGGC
>NZ_QHJN01000166.1:0-17379 GCF_003947565.1 Actinomadura sp. WAC 06369
GGTGGGCGGGAACCAGTCGGTCCACTCGCCGTCCACCCGGAACGACGACTTCGGGGCGGTGGACGCCGAGTTCACGCCGCCCGCGACGACCAGGTCGTCCATCCCGGCGCGGATGCCCGCGGCGGCGCTCTGCACGGCGGCCTGCCCGGCGGCGCAGTGCCGGTTCTGGGCGAGGCCGGGGACGCCGGTGAGCCCGGCGGTCAGCGCCGCGTGCCGGGCCACGACGCCGCCCCCGTACAGGCCCTCGGCGAGGATCACGTCGTCGATGAGGTCGGGGGCCAGGCCGGACGCCGCGCGGGAGACGACGTGGTGGGCCAGGTCGAAGGCGGTGGTGTCGCGCAGGGTCCCCTTGAACGCGGTGCCGATGGGGGTGCGCAGCGCGGACACGATGACGGCTTCGGGGGCGGTCTCAGGCATGGGCGGACTCCAGGTCGGCCAGCAGGGTGCGGCGGAGGATCTTTCCGGTGTCGGTCTTCGGCAGTTCCGCGCGGAAGACGATCGCGTCGGGCGTCTTGGACGAGCGCAGCCGCTCCCTCGCCCACCGCCTGATCTCCTCGGGGTCGCCCTCGCCGACGACGACCGCGACGATCCGCTGCCCCCACTCGGGGTCGGGCGGGCCGACGACGGCGGCCTCGGTGATCCCCGGGTGGCCGAGCAGGACGTCCTCGATCTCGGCGGGGGCGATGTTCTCGCCGCCCCGGATGATGGTGTCGTCGGCGCGGCCCTCGATGAACAGGTAGCCGCCGCCGTCGAGCCGGCCCCGGTCGCGGGTGGCGAACCAGCCGTCGGCGTCCAGCACCGTGCCGCCGCCGTACTCGCCGGAGATCTGGTCGCCGCGGACGAACACCAGCCCGGTCTCGCCGGGCGCCGCGGGCGTCCCGTCGTCGCGGCGGACCTGGAACTCCACGCCCGGGACGGCCCGGCCGACCGACTCCAGCCGGGCCCGCACCGCGGGGTCGGCGGACGCGAGCGCCTTGCGGTGGTCGTTCGGCCCGAGGACCGCGACCGAGGACGCCGTCTCCGTCAGCCCGTAGGCGTTGACGAACCCGGTGCCGGAGAAGATCCGCAGGGCCCGTTCGAGCACGGGCCGCGGTGTGCGCGCGCCCCCGTAGGCGAGGGTGCGCAGCGTCGGCGCCCCGGCGTCGTCGCCGTCGGCCTCGGCGACGATCCGGGCGAGCATCGTCGGGACGACGAGGGCGTGCGTGACGCCTTCGCGCCGGACGGTCGCGAGCCACTCGGCCGGGTCGAACCGCGCCAGGTAGACGACGCGGCGGCCGGTGTAGATGTTGGTGAGCAGGTTGGCCAGCCCGGCGATGTGGTACGGCGGGACGGCGACGAGCGCCGCGTCCTCCTCCCCGGCGGACGCGAACTCGAGGGTGTTCATCACGTAGGCCAGCAGGTGCCGGTGCCGCAGGACCGCCGACTTCGGCGCCGAGGTCGTCCCGCTGGTGTAGAGCAGGACGGCGACCTCGTCGCCGTCCGGCAGCTCCCCGGGGTCTCCGCCAGCGGGCGGGTCCGCCGCGTCGAGGAGGCGGTCGAGGTCGCCGGGGCCCAGCACGAGGGCGCCGGGGTGCCGGTCGCGCAGCGCGCCGAGCTGCTCCCCGCCGAGCCGGTAGTTGAGGGGGACGAACGGGACGCCCGCGATCGCCGCGCCGAACAGCGCGACGGGGTAGGCGAGGTGGTTGGTGCCCAGGTAGAGGACCGCCGGGTACTCCCGGAACCGATGCGCCGCGGAACGGGCGAGGCGCAGGAGCTCGGAGGCGGTGCAGGAGCGGCCGCCCGCCGCCCCGTCGCCCGCCGACACGGCCACCCGATCACCCGCCGAGACCGCCATTTCGAGGATCATCGCAATGTTCATGAGAATGCTATTCTCGCTCAGGTAGATCCGTATTAGCAAGAGAGGGGACACCGATGCAGATCAGCGGGAGCTCCGCGGTCGTGGTCGGCGGGGCGGGCGGCCTCGGCGAGGCGACCGTGCGCCGGCTGCACGCGGCCGGCGCGAAGGTCGTCGTCGCCGACCTCGCCGACGAGAAGGGCAAGGCCCTGGAGGCCGAGCTGGGCGTCCGGTACGTGCGGACCGACGCCACCGAGGAGGCCGACGTCGAGGCCGCGGTCGCCGCCGCCGCGGACGCCGCCCCGCTGCGCGTCTCCGTCGACTGCCACGGCGGCCCGGCGACCGGCGGGCGGCTGGTGGGTCGCGACGGTGCGCCCCTCGACCTCGCGGGCTTCCGGAAGACCGTCGACGTGTACCTCACCGGCGTGTTCAACGTGATGCGGCTCGCCGCCGCCGCGATGGGCCGCCGGGACGACGCGGACGGCTCGCGCGGCGTCATCGTCAACACCGCGTCGATCGCCGCGTTCGAGGGGCAGATCGGGCAGCTGCCGTACGCGGCCGCCAAGGGCGGGGTGGTCGGCATGACGCTCGTCGCCGCCCGCGACCTGTCCCCCCTCGGCATCCGCGTGGTCACCATCGCGCCCGGCACCTTCAACACCCCCGCGTACGGCAAGGCCGGCGACAAGCTCGAGGCGTACTGGGGACCGCAGGTCCCGCACCCGCGCCGCATGGGGCAGAGCCCGGAGTACGCGGCGCTCGTCGAGCACATCTGCGAGAACGACTACCTCAACGGCGAGGTCATCCGGCTCGACGGCGCCCTCCGGTTCCCCCCGAAGTGAGCCCGCCGGGAGGCCCCGGGAGCCCTGCTCCCGGGGCCTTCACCGTCCTCCCGCTAGTCCGCGCTCTTCGCGAGCCGCGCCATGCTCGCCGCGAAGTCGTCCGTCTGGAACGACTGGTCCTCGGCGTTCAGCGCGAAGTCGAGGGTCGCCAGCACGGTCCGCTCGAGCTGGATGTTCAGGATGCGCTTGGTGCTCTCCACCGCCAGCCGCGGCAGGCCGGCGATCCGCTTCGCGCACGCCAGCGCCTCGGTGAGCGGGTCCTCCACCACGTGGTTCGCGAGCCCCATCTCCAGCGCCCGCCGCGCGGGGATGCGCGCTCCGGTGATCGCGTACTCCTTGGCGAACAGCAGGCTGGTGTGCAGCGGCCACGTCAGCGGGCCGCCGTCCGCCGCGACCAGGCCGACCTGCACGTGCGGGTCGGCGAGGTGCGCCCGCTCGGCGAAGTAGACGATGTCGCTGAGCGCGACCAGGCTGCACCCGAGCCCCACGGCCGGGCCGTTGACCGCCGCGACCACCGGCACCCGGCAGCGCGCCATGCCGAGGACGATGTCGCGGCCGTCCGCGAGCGACTTGGCGCGCAGCCCGGGGTCGCCGCGCAGCTCCTCCAGGTAGGCGAAGTCGCCGCCCGCCGAGAACGCCCTGCCGCGCCCGGTCAGCACGGCCGCGCGGGCGTCGCGGTCCGCGGCGAGCCGCGGCCACAGCCGCGCCAGCCCCGCGTGCAGCGGGTCGTTGACGGCGTTGAGCGCGTCCGGGCGGTTCAGCGTGATGATCCGCACCGGGCCGTCGGCGGTGACCTCGATTTCGTCCGGCATGTCGTACATGTGGCTCCTCGGCTTCAGTCGGGCCGGCCCGGGGGGGCGGGTCAGGAGGGCAGGCGCAGGATGCGCTGGGCGATGATGTTCTTCTGGATCTGCGACGTGCCGCCCATGACGCTCTGGGCGCGGCTGTACAGGTAGGCGTGCAGCATCTCGGCGTCGCGGGTGCCGGCGACGGCCAGCGCCGCGTGCCCCACCGACTGCTCGGCCCACGTCATGAGCAGCTTGTCGAGGGACCCCTCCGGGCCGTGCGAGACGCCGTCGAGCCGTTCCGACAGCCGCCGCCGGACGTGCAGCCGCAGCATCTCCGTCTGGACGGCCGCCCACGCGAGCTCGTCCCGCGCCGTGCGGTCGGGCCCCGGCCCGCCCTCCGCCCGGGACGCCAGCTCGCGGACGAGCTTGCCGTACCGGGCCGAGAAGCCGAGCTCGGCGGGCTCGCGCTCGTGCCCGACGATCGTCATCGCCAGCGCCCAGCCCTCGCCGGGCGCCCCCACCATCCGGTCCGCGGGCACCCGCGCGCCGTCGAAGACCACCTGGCCGAACTCGGTGCTGACCCCGCTCATCATCGTCAGCGGCCGCTGCTCGATGCCGGGCTGCTTCATCGACACGATGAACCCCGACAGCCCCTTGTGGCGCGGGACGTCCGGATCCGTGCGGGCCAGCAGCAGGCACCAGTCGGCGACGTCGGAGTAGCTCGTCCAGATCTTGTGCCCGTGGACGACGTACTCGTCGCCGTCCCGGGTCGCGGTGGTGGTGAGCGACGCGAGGTCGGACCCGGCGCCGGGCTCGGAGAACCCCTGGCACCACCGCTCGGTCCCGTCGATCATCCCGGGCAGGAACGCGCGCCGCAGCTCCTCGCTCCCGTGCCGGCCGAGGCCCTGCACGAGGTAGCCGAGACTCGGCCGGGGCGGCGCGCCCGCGCGGGCGAGCTCCTCGTCGAGGATCACGTCGTAGACGGGCGGCAGCTCGTGGCCGCCGTACTCCTCCGGCCACGACAGGCCGAAGAACCCGGCCGCGTGCAGCGTCCGGTGCCATTCGCCCGCCCGCCGCCAGTACTCGTCCCCCGAGGTCGGGAACGTCCCGGCGCGTTCGGCCAGCCAGTCGCGCAGGCGGGCGCGGAACGCCGCCTCCTCCGGCGAGTCACGAAAGTCCAAGGTCGATCTCCTCCAGTCGCGCGGGGAACAGCTCGGCGGACGCCAGCGCCCGCCGCAGGTACACGTGCGCGAGGCACTCCCAGGTGTTGCCGATGCCGCCGTGCACCTGCACCGCCGTCTCGCAGACCGCCCGCGCGGCCCGCGCGCAGTACACCTTCGCGATCCGGGCGGCCCGCAGCGCCTCGTCCGCGGTCAGCTCGTCGACGGCCCAGGCCGCGTGCCGCAGGACGCTCACCGACCCCTCGATCAGCGCGCGGCCCTCGGCGAGCGGGTGCGCGACGGCCTGGTAGGAGCCGATCGCCTTCCCGTACTGCTCGCGGACCCCCGCGTACCCGACCGCGAGCGCCAGCGCGCCGCGGGCCGCCCCGACGAGGTCGGCGGACGTGACGGCGAGCGCCAGCGCGAGCCGCCGCCCGGCGGCGTCCGGGTCCAGCGCGCCCGCCGGTTCCAGCGCGCCGACCTCCGCGGCGCGCCGGGTCAGGTCGGTCTCCGGGAGCACCGCGCCGACGAGGCCGGCGAGGACGCGGCCGTCCCGGACGACGAGGGCCCGGCCGGCGCCCGCCGCGTCCACGGCCTCGACCGTCCCGGCGGCCCGGCCGGCCGCGACGTCCACGGCGATCGTGCAGGCGTCGCCGACCTCGGCGTGCGGCCGCAGGTCGTCGGCCAGGACGGGCCCGGCGAACGGGACGTCGACCAGCCCGCGGGCGAACTCCTCGGCGACGATCGCGACCTCGACGCCCGAGGCGCCGTCCGAGCGCAGGGTCCGCCAGCCGGTCGCGGCGACCGCCTTCTCCAGCCGGGCGGCGCGGTCGGCGTCGGCGAGGTCCTGGACGGATCCGGGGCCGAGGTCGTCGGCGAGCCGCGCGGCCGCGTCCCGCAGCTCGCGCTGTTCAGTGGTCAGTCGCGCGTCCATGACGCTCCTTGAGTACTCGGCGCAGCACCTTGCCGGAGGGCAGGCGGGGGATCTCGGGCACGACCGCGACGCGGCGCGGGCGCTTGTAGCCCGCGAGCCGCTCGCCGACGTACGCGATCAGCGCCGCGGGGTCGGGCGGCGGGCCCTGCGGGGCGACGGCCGCGACGATCGCCTCGCCGTCGGCCTCGTCGGGCACGCCGAAGACGGCGCAGTCCGCGACGCCGGGGTGGCCGTGCAGGACGGCCTCGATCTCGGCGGGCGCGACCTGGAACCCCCGCACCTTGATCATTTCCTTGGACCGGTCGGTGAGCGTCAGCCAGCCGTCCGCGTCGATGCGCCCGACGTCGCCGGTGCGGTACCAGCCGTCGGCGAAGCCCTCGGCCGTCGCCCCGTCCGGCAGGTAGCCCGCCATCAGCGACTCGGCGCGCGCCTGGATCTCGCCCACCTCGCCGGGGCCGAGGGGCTCGCCGGTCTCCAGCGACACCGTCCGCAGCGTCACGCCGGGCACGGCGCGGCCCGCGCTGTCGAGCCGCGCGCCGTCCAGCGGGTTGCAGGTGATGACGGGCAGTTCGCTGGCGCCGTAGGCGGGCACCCAGCCGACGCCGGTCCGGCGGGTGACGGTCTCGGCGACGCTCGGCGTGACCGGCGTCGCGCCCCACATGATGAACCGGAGCGAGGACAGGTCGTAGGACTCGAGGCGGGGATGGTTCGCGAGCGCCAGCGCGATGGGCGCGACGGCCATCTCGACGGTGATGCGGTCGGCCTGGATGTGGTGGAGCATCCGGTCGAGGTCGAAGCGGCGGTGCAGCCGCAGCCACGCGCCCGCGTCGAGGGCGGTGACGATGTTGAGCAGGCCGAGGATGTGCGAGGGCGGCGTCGTGATCTGGATGCGGTCCCGGGCGGTCAGCGCGAGCGCGTCCCGCCAGTGCCGGACGGCGGCGGCGAACGAGCCGTGCGTGTGCCGGACGGCCTTCGGCATGCCGGTCGTGCCGGAGCTGAACACCAGGACGGCGTCGGCGTCCGGGTCGGGGGCCTTGTAGGCGGCCGCGGCGGGCCCGACGGGCTCGTCGAGGTGCAGCATCGGCATCAGCCCGGCGAGGACCGGGTGGTCGCCGACCGCGTGCGCGGGCTCGGTGATCTCCAGGGCGTGCGCGACCTCGGTGCGCTTCCACGCCGGGCTGAGCAGGACGACCGCCGCGCCGAGCTTCCACAGGGCCCGGACCGCGACGACGAACTCGGGGCGGTTGGACGACATGAGCGCCACCCGCTGCCCGGCCCGCACGCCCCGTTCCGCGAGGACGGCGGCGAGGCCGTTCGCCAGGGCGTCCAGGCGTTCCACGCTGTACTCGCGGTCGCCGCCGGACTCGGGGTCCGCGTAGACGAGCGCGATCCGCTCTCCGGTGCCCGGAGAGCGCGGATCAGGGGACGACATCGAGAATCTCCCGTCCATCTAAAGAGAATGTCATTCTCATGATGTTAGAGCGTCCCGTCGTGCTCGCCCAGCCGGGGCGGCGGCCGGTGCTCCGCCGCGTGGCCCGCGACCCGGACCGGGCAGCGGACGAGCCGGAAGCCGCCGGCGGTCACGACCGCCTCGGGGGTCGCGGCGAGCGCCTCCGGGAGCGTCCGCACCGCCGCCGCCGGGACGCCCAGCGGGCGCAGCCGCGCCTCCCACCCGGCGGCCGTGTCGGCCGCCAGCGCCTCGGTGACCGCCTTCAGGACCTCCTCGCGCCGCACCGCCCGCTCCCCCATCGTCGCGAAGCCCGCGACCCCGGCCTCCGCCGAGAACGACCGCCAGAACGCGTCGTGGGTGATGAACAGCGCCAGATGCCCCTCCGCCGTCGGGAACAGCTGCGCCGGGACGTAGTAGGAGTGCGCGCCGTTCGCCAGCCGCCGCGGCTCGACGCCCTCGTTGAGGTACGCCGAGGCCCGGTAGTTGAGCTGCGACAGCATCACGTCCCGCAGCGACACCTCCACCTGCCCGCCGCGCCCCGAGACGATCTGGGCGAGCAGGCCGAGCGCCGCCGCCAGCCCCGCCGAGTTGTCCGCCGAGGAGTACCCGGGCAGCGTCGGCGGCCCGTCCGGGTCGCCGGTCAGCGCCGCGATGCCGGTGGCCGCCTGGATCACGTAGTCGAACGCCGGGTCGTCCCCGGCGTCCAGGCCGAACCCGGTGACGGCGACGCAGACGATCCGCTCGTTCCACCGCCGCAGCGCCTCGTACGTCAGCCCGTACTTGTGGATCGCCGACGGCTTCAGGTTCACCAGCAGCGCGTGCGCGTCCGCGGCCAGCTCGCCCAGCCGCGCCTGCCCCGCCTCGGTGCCGAGGTCGAGCCGGACGCTCCGCTTGCCCCGGTTGAGGCTCGCGAAGTACGCGTCGCCCACCTGCCGGGAGATGTCGCCGCCCGGCGGTTCGAGCTTCACCACGTCGGCGCCGAGGTCGGCGAGCATCATCGTCGCGTACGGGCCGGCCAGCATGTGGCCGACCTCCAGAACGCGGACCCCCGCCAGCGGCCCGGCGCCGCCCCCGGGACCCGCGGTCATCGCAGGTCCGCCGCGATCCCCGCGAGTACCTCGCGGGTCCGGCGCTTGGACGCCACCAGCTGCTCGCGGCCCTCGCCGATCGGCAGCAGCCGCACCGACAGGTCGGTGACGCCCGCGTCGGCGAACCGCCGGAACCGCGCCGCGATGGCCTCCTCGTCGCCCGCCGCGCACAGGTCCCCGACGTCCTTCGCGTCGCCGTGGTCCAGGAGCCGCTGGTAGTTCGGGGAGATCTCCGCCTCCCCGAGGATGCGGTTGGCGCGCTCGCGGGCCGCGTCCACCTCGGACGGCCCGCACAGGCACACCGGGACGCCCGCGACGATCCGCGGCGCGGGCCGTCCCGCCTCCTCGGCCGCCTTGGTGATGCGGGGCGCGACGTGCTCGGCGACCGCGCGCTCGTCGGCCAGCCACAGGACGGTGCCGTCGGCGCGCTCGCCCGCGATCCGCAGCATCACCGGGCCGAGCGCCGCGAGCATGACCGGCATCCGCGCGACGGGGCCGATGCCGAGCGGGTTGTGCACGGTGAACGTGCCGTTCTCGACGTCCACGTCGCCGGGGCCGCGCAGCGCGGCGTCCAGGACGTCCAGGTAGTCGCGGGTGTACGCGGCGGGCTTCTCGTAGGGCAGCCCGAGCATGTCCTTGATGATCCAGTGGTGCGACGGGCCGACGCCGAGCGTGAGCCGGCCGCCCGCGGCGGCCTGCGCCGACAGCGCCTGCCGGGCCAGCGCGATCGGGTGCTGCGCCTGGAGCGGGACGACCGCGGTCCCCAGCTCGATCCGCCGGGTGCGGGCGCCCATCAGGGACGCCGCCACCAGGGCGTCGAAGTCCGTCGGGACCTGCGGGATCCAGGCGGTGTCCAGCCCGGCCTCCTCGGCCCACAGGACGTCGTCGATCATCCGCCCGACCTTCTTGGCCGCGTCCCCCCGCTCCGGCCCGATCATCACGCCGACCCGCACAATGCCTCCTACGTCTGTGAAATCTGCTCGTCCGGCCGAGGCGGCCGTGGACCGGTGTCAGGCCGGCGCCGCGGTCAGCGCGCGGACCTCCGCGACGATGGCGTCGAGGGCGGTGCCGGTCGGGAAGACGGCGGCCGCGCCCGCGTCGGTCAGCCTGGGGACGTCCGCCGCCGGGATCGTCCCGCCGACGATGACGGCGATGTCGGACGCGTCGGCCTCCCGCAGGGCCGCGACGGTGCGGCCGGTCAGCGCGACGTGCGCCCCGGACAGGATGCTCAGCCCGACGACGGCGACGTCCTCCTGCACGGCGATCGCGACGATGTCCTCGACGCGCTGCCGGATGCCGGTGAAGACGACCTCGAAGCCGGCGTCGCGCAGCGCCCGCGCGACGATCTTGGCGCCCCGGTCGTGGCCGTCCAGGCCGGGCTTCGCCACCAGTACTCTCGCGGGCATCAGAACACCACCGGTTGCCGGAACTCGCCCCACACCGCCTTGAGCGCGGCGACCATCTCGCCGACCGTGCAGTACGCGGCGGCGCAGTCGATCAGGGGATGCATGAGGTTGGCGTCGCCCTCCGCCGCGCGGGACAGGTCGGCGAGCCGGGCGCGGACGGCCGCGTCGTCGCGGTCGGCCTTGACCTTCGCGAGCCGTTCGAGCTGCCGCTCGCGGCCCTCCCGGTCCAGTTCGTAGGTCGCGAGCTCGGGCGGCGGCTCGTCGGACACGAACCGGTTCACCCCGACGACCGGCTTCGCACCCGCCTCGATCTCCTGGTGCAGCGCGTACGCCTCGTCGGCGATGAGCCCTTGCAGGTAGCCGTCCTCGATGGCGCGGACCATGCCGCCGTGCCGGTCGAGGTCGTCCATGATCTCGACGATCCGCGCCTCGGTCTCGTCGGTGAGCGCCTCGACGAAGTAGGAGCCGCCGAGCGGGTCGGCGACGCGGGTGACGCCGGTCTCGTGCGCGAGGATCTGCTGGGTGCGCAGCGCGAGCGTCGCCGACTCCTCGCTGGGCAGCGCGAACGGCTCGTCCCAGGCGGCGGTGAACATCGACTGGACGCCGCCCAGCACCGAGGCCATCGCCTCGTAGGCGACCCGGACGACGTTGTTGCGGGCCTGCGGCGCGTACAGCGACGCGCCGCCCGCGACGCAGCCGAAGCGGAACATCGACGCCTTGTCGGTCGTCGCGCCGTACCGCTCCCGGACGATCGTCGCCCAGCGCCGCCGTCCCGCGCGGTACTTGGCGATCTCCTCGAAGAAGTCGCCGTGCGTGTAGAAGAAGAACGAGATCTGCGGGGCGAACTTCTCGATCGACATCCGGCCGCGCTCCAGCACGGTGTCGCAGTAGGTGACCCCGTCCGCGAGCGTGAACGCCATCTCCTGGACGGCGTTCGCGCCGGCGTCGCGGAAGTGCGCGCCCGCCACCGAGATCGCGTTGAACTTCGGCACCTCGGCCGCGCAGAACTCGATGGTGTCGGCGATCAGCCGCAGCGACGGCTCGGGCGGCCAGATCCAGGTGCCGCGGGACGCGTACTCCTTGAGGATGTCGTTCTGGATCGTCCCGGTGAGCTTCTCCCGGGGCACGCCCTTGCGCTCGGCGGCGGCCACGTAGAAGGCCAGCAGGATCGCGGCGGTCCCGTTGATGGTGAAGCTGGTGCTGATCTTGTCGAGCGGGATGCCGTCGAACAGGATCTCGGCGTCGGCCAGGGTGTCGACGGCGACGCCGACCCGCCCGACCTCCTCGCTCACCTCGGGGTCGTCGGAGTCGTGGCCGCACTGCGTCGGCAGGTCGAGCGCCACCGACAGCCCGGTGCCGCCCTGGTCCAGCAGGTACCGGTAGCGGCGGTTGGACTCCTCCGCCGTCCCGAAGCCCGAGTACTGCCGGAACGTCCACAGCCGCCCGCGGTACCCGGACGGGTAGTTGCCGCGCGTGAAGGGGAACTCCCCCGGCGCCGGCGGATCGGCGGCCCGGTCCGCCGGTCCGTAGACCGGGCGGAGCGGGATGCCGGACGAGGTCTGCACGATGTCGTTCATCGACGGATACGTTACTTCCAGAAAATGAGAATGCCAATACCGTTACCGAGAATCCGATGGTCGGACGTGGCTCGCGCACGTGAGGAGCGGCACCGCGTGGCCGGGCATGCCGAACAGGTCCACCCGCACGCCGCCGGAGACGTCGGTAAGGGTCTTCGGTGCGCAGGGGCGCACCCTGGCCGACCGCGCCGACGAGCGTGGTCGTGCCGGCGCCGAACCCGCCCGCCACCAGGATCTTCGGCGTGTGCAGCGGGACGCCGTCCGGTTCGCCGGACGGGGCGCGCGGCGGGGCCTCGAAGGCGGGCGAGGTCACCGGCCCCGGCTCACACCCGCCCGCCGGGGCCGTCGTCGTCGGTCGGATCGTCGGGGTCGTCCGGTTCGTCCTCTTCGCGGCCGCGCATCCAGCCGGCCTGGAGGGACGCCATCAGCGCGCGGCCGGCCTCGGGATCCGGCTCGTCGTCGGCGGGCTCCCCCGCCGCTCCGGGCGCCCCCGCGCCCGCCGCGTGCCGCCCCTGCGGCCGTCCGCGCAGCTGCGGGGCCAGGTTCCGCTGCCGGACCCGCTTCGGCAGCAGCCCGGTCCGCTCGCTCGGCTCCGCCTCGCCCGGGACGGCGCCCCCGGGCGGCCGCTCCCCCGCGGGGGCTCCCAGCGGCGCCGCCTCCTGCCGGGGCGGCGCCTTTTGCCGGGGCGGTGACGCGGCGGCGGGGACGGGCGCGGCCGTGGCGGCGGGACGGTCCGGGCGGTCCAGCCGCCGCCCGGACCGGTGCGGCGCCTCCACGGGCGGCGGGCCCGCCGCCGGGACGTCCCCGGCTCCCGCGGCGAGCAGCTCGTTCGGCAGCAGCACGACCGCCGTCGTGCCCCCGTACGGGGACGGCTGCAGGACGACCTTGACGCCGTGCCGCGCGGCCAGCCGGGACACCACGAAGAGGCCGAGCCGGTCGGTGTCGTCGGCCAGGTCGAACTCGACCGCTTCGGCCAGCCGCCGGTTCAGCTCGGCCAGCTCGTCGGGGTGCAGGCCGACGCCGCGGTCGACCACCTCCACCGCCAGCCCGTTCGCGACCCGCTCGATCCTCACGGTCACCTCGGTGGCCGGCGGCGAGTACCCGGTGGCGTTCTCGATCAGCTCGGCCAGCAGGTGGATGACGTCGGCGACGACGGCGCCGCGGACCGCGCCCGACGACACGGCGGCCACCTCGACCCGCGTGTAGTCCTCGACCTCCGCGACGGCGGCGCGGGCCACGTCCTCGGCGTCCACCGGCTGGTCCCACGCCCGCACGGTCGGCGAACCGGACAGGATCACCAGGCCCTCGGCGTGCCGCCGCATGCGGGTGGTGAGGTGGTCGAGCCGGAACAGCTTCTCCAGCTCAACAGCAGCCGGCCCTCGGCCGCCCAGCCCGCGAACGCGGTGCGCTCGGCGCCGCCCATCCGCCCGTCCCCGGCGTGGACGCCCCGCAGGAGCGCGTCCTCGCGCAGCATGAAGTCCAGCGCCCAGTACGCCTGGAGCAGCGCGTTGCTGTGCTGGTAGATCGACACCTCGCCGATGCTCGCGAGCGCCGCGACCAGCCGCATGGCGTCGTCCACGACCGCGCTGTACCCGTCGATCACCTCCAGCGGGGTGATCGAGCCGGCCTCGATGCGGTCGCGCAGCTCCCGCAGGCCGTCGAACGAGCCGCTGATGGTCCGCAGCCGCCGGGGCAGCATCCCCTCGGACTCCCGCAGGTCGGGCGAGCGCGCCATCCTCTGGAAGGCGGCCACCGCCGCGTCGGTGGCCGCCACCCGGTCGCGGAACTCGCCCGCGCCCGCCGCGCCGTCCGCGAGGAGCCCGACCGCGGCCGACCGCTCGCCCTGCAGCGCCTGGGTCAGCAGCCCGGCGGGCTCGCCCGCCCGGTCGCGCACCGTGGCGAAGGTGAGCCGCTGCCGCGCGTCCGACAGCGTCGTCGTCGCGGCGAACGCCCACAGCGCCAGCAGCGACGCCAGGGGGACCGCGAGCAGCAGCGCGATGCGCCGCCGGATCGGCCGGGCGCGGGGCCGCGCCCGGGAACCGTGGGGGTGCGTCATTCGAGCCGGTCCTTCATGACCTTCCCGGTGGCGTTGAGCGGCAGCTCGTCGCGGAAGACGACGTGCTTCGGCACCTTGTAGCCGGCCATCCGCTCGCGGCTCCAGGCGACCAGCTCGTCCGCGGCGAGGTCGCCGCGGCGGACGACGAAGGCTTTGCCGACCTGCCCCATCCGCTCGTCGGGCACCCCGATCACGGCGGCCTGCGCGACCGCCGGATGCTCCAGCAGGAACCCCTCGATCTCGGCCGGGTAGGCGTTGAAGCCGCCGACGATGAACATGTCCTTCTTGCGGCCGACGATCCGCACGTACCCCCGGTCGTCGACCGTGCCGAGGTCGCCGGTGCGCAGCCAGCCGTCGGCGTCGATCGCCGCCGCGGTGGCCTCCGGGTCGTCGAAGTAGCCGCGCATGACGCTGTACCCGCGGACGAGCACCTCGCCGTCGTCGGCGATGCGCACCTCGACGCCGTCGCAGGGGGTGCCGACGGTCGTCGCGATGTCCTCGAACGAGTCGCCCGGCCGGGACGCGGTGGCCGTCCCCGCCTCGGTCAGCCCGTAGCCCGTCATGATCGACTGGAAGGGCAGTTCGCCGCGGACCCGGCGGATCAGCTCGACCGGGATGTCGGCGGCGCCCGTCACGGCGGCGCGCAGGGACGACAGGTCGCGGTCGCCCTTGGCCTCCAGCAGCGAGTGGTAGAGCGTGGGCGGGCCCGGCAGCATCGTCACCCGCTCGCGCTCGACCAGTTCGAGGACCCGGTCCACGTCGAACACCGGGACGGGCAGGATCGTCGCGCCGCGGATCAGCGACGCGATGCAGCCCGCCTTGTACCCGAACGTGTGGAAGAACGGGTTGACGATGAGGTAGCGGTCGCCTTCCCGCAGGTCGGCGAGGTCGCACCACTCGGCGTACAGCCGGAGCGTCTGCCCGTGGTCCATCATGACGCCCTTGGGCCGGCCGGTCGTGCCCGAGGTGTAGATGATGTCGGCGATGTCGTCGCGGCGGACGTCCTCCTCGAACGGCGACCCGCTCGCGAGGAAGTCCGACTTCAGGTCGATCACCGGCACGCCGTCCGGCGCCGTGTACTCCCGGCCGAGGAACCCCTGCTGGACGAGGACCGCCTTGGCGCCGCTCCGCCGGACGACGTCGGCGGCCTCCTCCGCCCGGAAGCGGGTGTTGACCGGGACCAGCACTCCGCCGGCGGTCACCAGGCCGAACGCCGCGATGATCCACTCGGCGGAGTTCGGCGCCCAGACCGCGACCCGGTCGCCCTTGCCGACGCCCTGCGCGCGGAACGCGCCCGCGGCCGTCCGGACGCGCTCCGCCAGCTCGGCGAACGTGAGCCGCAGCGGCCCGTCGACGACCGCCTCGGCGTCCCTGAAGCGGTCGCCGGCACCGCGCACGAGCCGCGGGATGGTCTCCCACGCCATGGTCAGACCGACAGCAGGCGGGCGAGGTTGCCGCCCATGATCTTGGCCTGGTCGGCCTCCGACAGCCGGTCCTTGTCGAGCGCGTCGACGTAGGTAACCGGGTCGGCCAGGCCCTCGGGGTGGGGGTAGTCCGAGCCGAACAGCACCTTGTCGACGCCGATCAGGTCGGCGAGCTCGGCCATGTCCTCCTCCCAGAAGGGGCTGACGTGGACGTTGCGCTTGACGGCCTCGACCGGGTCCTCGGTGAACGCCTCCGGGGCCTTCTTGCGGACGTCGGCCAGGTTGTCCAGCAGCGGCTCCACCCAGGACGAGCCGTTCTCGATGACGGCGATCTTCAGCTCGGGGAACCGGGACAGCAGCCCGTGGCAGGCCATCGAGCCGACCGCGTCGGTGACCGGACGCCACTCGTTGAGCATCCGGAACGCGTTCGTCTTGAAGGGCAGCATCTCCGCGCCGTGGCCCTCCCAGTCGTTGGCGTACCGGCTGTAGCCGCTGTCGGACGAGTGCATGCCGACGAGCACGCCCTCCTCCTGCACCCGCTTCCAGAACGGGTCGAACTCCGGCAGGGCGAACGAGCGCGGCCCGCGGAAGCCGGGCACCGGCGCCGGACGGATCAGGACGGTCTTCGCGCCGCGCTCCAGGCACCAGTCCAGCTCCTCGATCGCCTTCTCGACGATCGGCAGGCTGATGACGGGCGTGGTGAAGATGCGGTCCTTGTAGTTGAACGACCAGGTCTCGTCCAGCCACCGGTTGAGCGAGTGGACGACCACGTGGATGAGCTCCGGGTCGTCGCGCATCCGCTCCTCGATGAGGCTGGCGAGCGTCGGGAACATCAGGGTGCGCTGGATGCCCAGTTCGTCCATGAGCTCCAGGCGCGGCGCCGGCTCGCGGAAGGCGGGGACGGAGCGCATCGGCTCCCCGAAGATCTCGCGCTTGCTCTTGCCCTCGGGGTTGCCGTTGCGGAAGTAGTCCTCCATCGCTCCCGGGCGCGCGACCACGTCGAACGTGGGGTTCGGGATGTAGTCGCTGATCTGGCCGCGGACGGCGATCTTGGTGCGGCCGCGCACGTCCACGTACTCGATGACGCCCTTGTAGGGCTCGGGGAGGTACTTGGTCAGCGCCTCCTTGGTCTCGTACAGGTGGTTGTCCGCGTCGAAGAGGGGATAGGGCAGCTCGCGAGACGGCATGGGAGATCCTCCTTTGCGGTTGGTGAGAATAGTATTCTCACTACTCATGGGTCGCAATGTCTCTGCGGAGAACGAACTTCTGGATCTTGCCGCTGGCGGTCCGCGGGAAGTCCGCGACCCCGCGCACCTCCTCCGGCCACTTCTGCCTGGCCAGCCCGGCCTTCTCCAGGTGCGCCCGGATCTCCTCCAGAGTCGGCGCGCGCTCCCCCGGACGCGGCCGGACGAACGCCGCGGCGTGCTCGCCGAGCCGCGCGTCGGGCGCGGAGACGACCGCGGCCTCGGCGACGCCCGGCATGCCGAGCAGCAGGTCCTCGATCTCGGGCGCGCTGATGTTCTCGCCGCCGCGGATGATGACGTCCGCCTTGCGGTCGGTGATCGTGAGGTAGCCGTCGGCGTCGAGCTCGCCGACGTCGCCCGTCCGGTACCAGCCCTCGTCGTCGAAGGCCGCCGCGGTGAGCTCCGGGTCGGTGTAGCCGACGCACAGGTCGGGCCCGCGGCTGAGGATCTCGCCGTCGGCGGCCAGCCGGATCTCCACGCCGGGCAGGGCGTCGCCGTCGGTGAACAGCCGCTTGGCCTCCGGCGCGGTGTGCCGGGAACCGGTGATCGACGGGTGCTCGGTGCTGCCGTAGGAGCGGAACACCGTGATGCCGAGGTCCGCGAGCCGGGTGGTGACCGCCGCCGGGACGGACGAGCCGCCGAGTCCGGCGTACCTCATGTGCGCGAGGTGGCCCGGCGTGAAGTCCGGGTGGTCGAGGAGGCTCGTCACGAAGTACGTCGCGCCGCCCCCGACGGTCAGCCCGTCCTCCTTCATCAGCCGCAGCGCCTCACCGGGGTCCCACACGTCGGCGAGGTTGACCGGCGTGCCGTCCAGCACGGGGATCAGGACGGCGTTCACCATGCCGATGAAGTGGCCGACGGGCGCCGCGGTGAGCTGCCGCCCGCGGTCGGGCGGGTAGAGGTCGCCGGCGAGCTGGCGCGCCTCGCAGCCGAGCGTCCGGTGGCTGTGCACGACGCCCTTCGGGTCGCGCGTGGTGCCGGACGTGAAGGCGATCAGCGCGGGCGCGTCCGGGTCGGTGCCGCCCGCGGTCCCCGGCAGCGGGTCGGCCAGCGGCTCGGCGGCGAGCAGGTCGTCGAAGTCGCGGCCGACGACCCCGACGACCGGGACGTCCGCGCACAGGTCGTCCTGGAACTCCAGGCGCCCGAACCGCTCGGCCCCGACGAACACGCGCGGCCGGACGGAGTCGAGGATGTGGCCGACCTCCTTGCGGCCGTAGAAGTGCACGATCGGCACCACGGCGGCGCCGAGGAACGCCGACGCCCAGAAGACCGCGGCGGCCTCCATCCAGTTCGGGAGCTGGAAGGCGACCGCGTCGCCCGGTCCGACGCCGCGCGCGCGGAGCCCGCCCGCCAGCCGGCGGGCGACCAGCTCGACGTCGCGGAAGGTGCCCGACCAGGGCCGGACGGACGAGTGGATGCGGAACTCCGCGTCCGGCGCGGCGCGCAATCCGCGCACCAGGAGGTCGCCGAGCGTGTCGCGGGTCCACCAGCCCGCGGCCTCGTAGTGCTCGACGAGCTCCTCGGGGACCGTGCGGGTCCGGAAGAGGTGGGCCAGGTCGGGGCGGGCCAGGTCGGGGCG